>DATAKV010000177.1:0-12009 GCA_036261375.1 Anaerolineales bacterium | reverse complement strand
CTGCCGGTAGCCAGACGCTCAATGACAAATGTTTCAAGGGCTGCACGAACCTCATATAGTTCATGGATTTGCTGCATGTCCAGCTGCTTGACGCTGTATCCTTTGTGGGGTGTCTTCTCGACCAGTTTGTTTTCGACCAGCATCCGCAGAGCCTCCCGTACGGGACTGCGGCTGATTCCAAACTCTTCACAGAGAGCTTCCTCGGTTAAACGGTGCCCGGGCGCATATTTCCAATGGACGATGCGTTCCTTTAGAACAGAAAAGACATCCGTGCTCAGGTTGGGGGAGGGGTGATCGGTCATGATAGGACTCGGGTACTAGGATGTTCTTTTGTATTGTATACAATTTTGTATACTTGTCAAGTGCTGTGAAGAACGATCTTTTTGGATCATGGGAATCTCAGGCTTATTCGTGCTGCGGAAGTCCAACCGATGACTTCCCAGGCTGATCCTTTTCTA
Source organism: Anaerolineales bacterium (assembly GCA_036261375.1). Lineage (GTDB taxonomy): Bacteria > Chloroflexota > Anaerolineae > Anaerolineales > Villigracilaceae > Defluviilinea. The sequence continues at coordinate 11,551 of DATAKV010000177.1, read as the reverse complement.
AATGGGACGCTTTCGTTTCGTCGTATTTTGCCTGGCCTGATGTGATATAAGTGTCACTGGCAAAGCAGAATTACCCGCACGATGCCGGCCGAAAATGAAAAGAATCGACTTTGGACCGCTATGGGCCCGCCAGGTGATCTTCTGGGGACTTTCAGCGTTACTGGCAGCTGGCCTGTTCCAGTTCACACGTGACTTTACGGTGTGCTGGAGGCTAACTTCCTTGCCTGGCATCCCGCCTGCGACCTGTGATTTTATGTCTGCGAACCCACTCGCAACTCCTGTGATCGTTCCCGCAGGCCAGATCATAAGCCCAACGGCTACTGCAGAAATCCCAATTGTCGAGGAGTTCGAATATCCAACCTGGGATGGGGGCAGCCGGGTTAATATCCTGTTTGTCGGATTACGCGGAGGAGATCCCACGGATGGGGATTGTCCATTCTGCACGGATACCCTGATCCTGTTGACCGTCGATCCCGCCACGAACACGGCCGGGATGCTTTCCATCCCGCGCGATATGTGGGTGAACATCCCTGGCTTTGGCTACAGCCGGATCAATACGGCCTGGAGTCTGGGCAGAGGCTCGAAGCTTCCGGGCGGTGGTCCGGCACTGACTATGCAGACTGTCTCGCATTTTATTGGCGTTCCGGTTGATTATTATGTGCAGGTCGATTTCGATACGTTTGTCGACGTGATCAATCTGATCGGCGGCGTCGATGTTTATAATGACGAAACCATCATCCTGGACCCTACAGCTCACGGAAGGGATTTTCCCAAGATCAAGATCACATGCTGTGGAATACGGCACCTGAACGGAAGAGCCGCCCTGGCGTATGCCCGCTGCCGACACGCGGAGCAGGGATGTAAGGATGGGGATATTGGGCGAGCAAGGCGGCAGCAGAAGGTCATCTTCGGGATCCGTGATAAGGTGCTGGACCCGGCTACCTTTCCCAGTCTATTCGCCCAGGCACCCCAGCTGTACCGGGTATTTTCTGCAGGTATCCAAACGAACCTGTCGCTGGAGGATGCCATGCGGTTGGCGGTTCTGGTCAGGGACATCCCGGAAGAAAACATCCGCAATGGTGTGATCGATCATAGCATGGCGTCCTTTGGCAATGCGATTTTAGGCGGCCAGAATGCCAGCGTCATGAAGCCGCTGCCTGACAAGATCCGTCTGCTGCGGGATGAGATCTTCACTTCAGAAGGACCGGTCAGCCCGATCGCCGAGGGGGATGATGCCGCATTGATGCAGGCCGATCAGGCGCGCGTCCGAATCTTGAATGCAACGTCGACGACACAACTCGAGATCCGAACGGCCAGGTACTTATCCAATCAAGGGGTATTGGTCAGCGAGGTTGGGGAGACCAAAACGCAAAACCAGACGACGATCATTCTTTACTCTCCCAAACTCTACACCCTGAAGTTCCTCCTGGATGTCTTTCAGATTTCAAGGAGCCCCCAGATCCTCATCCGGCCGGACTCGTCACAATCGGCAGACATCGAGGTGCGGCTGGGGCGCGATTGGGTTGCATTGCTTCCCAGTGGTTATTAGGATATAAAACACGTCTCTTCTTTTCGCACGAGGCGCTGGAGGCGGCTTACTTTGTTTCGGATCGATTCTCTTTTGTCTTTCCCCGTAAGGCAGGCCGGATCCGTTCCCAGGTTGCCTTGACGAACGAAGCTTTTGCCTTGTCAATATTCCGGCGGCTGTAGCGAGCCTCGATAAATGCCTGCGTCAGTGCATCAATATCTTCCTTTACCGAGGGCACAGCCTGTTCCAGATGTGAAGCGTATTCAGCAGGCGTCTGGGAGGGACCGCGTGCAAGTCCCTGCTCGCCTGCGCGGCGGACCATCGCCAGGTAGAAGAAGTATACGCGGCGGCGCGGGTCCAGCGATCGGAGGCTGATCCAGCCCGGGCGGGGCAGGAGGCGATTGCTCCCGAGCCGCGAGACGACGCGCTGCCAGCCATTGGCGATCGCCTGCGTCAGGCTCGCGCGCGTGCGATCCACATTCCGGTACAGCCACTGCCAGGCGAGGACCAGCCAGTTTGTGATCCGATTCCTGCGCAGCGCGGCCAGCAGGCTGTCATGCTGCCTGACAAAGCGGATCAGCGAATAAACCAGCAGCAGGATCAACCCACCCCACAGCAGGATGGACCGGATCAATTCGAAGGTAGCATTCGAATAAGGCGTTGCTTCGGGTACCTGTGGAAAGACGGGCATGGGGGGAGGCTCGGAATTGACGATCCCTGGCGGCGTCTTCCCAAAAAGCACGAACGGCAAGCTGAGTAGCATCAATACCAACCCAAGGATCAGCTGGGACAGAAAGATCAGCACATTCACCAGAAATCCCACCAGGGTCCCCAGAACTGCGAAAAAACCCAGGCTGTCTCCGGCTGGAAGCAGACTGACTACCACAGCCAGGGCGATAAGAAAGACCAGGCTATACATTGCCCATTGCCTCGGCAGATTACTCGATGAAACCGGGATGCGCAGCCGGTCCCAATGAGTTTGCAGGGACATCAACCGGCTCAGGCTCATGAGCGCCAGTCCGAATACAAAATACAGCAGAGCCCCCGCCTCGGCGCCGGAAAAACGGCTCCACTCCATGAGCGGCAGCCCGGAGCTGTTCGAGATCACCGTCTGCAGGTTAAGGCGCGTCAGGGCAGTCAGGATGACAAGCACAATGCCGCTGGTGAAAGTGAGGTTCACCATTCGCTGGTGGGCCGGGACAATGTCAGTCCGGGTGTGGACCGGCTCCTCGCTCAACGCCGCTTTCATGTCGAGGCCGATCTCATCCAGCAGATTGAGGAACTGGGTAGTCAGCACCCAGAGTGTCGCAGCAAGCATCAAGGTGATCACGAACTCGGCTGTAAAGAGAGTTCCCAACGATCCGCGCACCCAGTGCGAGAGGTCGTCTGTCAGGGAAGCGGGGCCATTCGCAAATGATAGGAGAAATCGGCTGACCAGAGCAATGACAACCCACTGCGCCCCAAGGGTCACGACCCACTCGGAGCTCAACGGGGTCAGCGATTGCAGCTGCTTATGGATGTACAGCCGGTCGAGGAGAATGAACAACAGGATCCCCGCCATGATCTCTGCATGCCAGTCTGGCAAAAGGCTGCGGACGAGAACGCTGAGAGTCAGCACTATACATGCCATCATCAGGAAGACCAGCGTATAGCTGATCGGCCGAAAGCGTTTTTCTCTCGCGGCAGCCCGAGTATGGGGATGGGCGCTCATGCGCGGCTCGATTTCTGCATCCAGAGACTCAGGTCACGCTCGGAGGCGATCGCTGTGACCGGAATACCAAATGCGTATGCCTGTCTGAGGCTGGCCTCATCCGAGGCATCCATGCCGGCCAGGATGAGAAGTGCATTCTGGCCGCCGCGCCGCGCCTGGTATAGCTCGTGGATCAATTTATCTTCTGCCCGGCCGGTGACCACGATCAGGGTGGTCCCCCAGCCCAGCTGGTAGCGCTGTTCCTGAAGCAGGGGCGCCAGTGGCGACTGGTCGATGGAGTCGACGCGCGCCAGGGTTTCAAGAAGCCGCATGAGCTGGCGCTTCCCCTTGTGTGGTGGGATCGTCTGCGGCCGCCCGTCTGCCATAAGCGGATCGCGGCCATTGACCATCAGCCCCACCATCTGTTTGTTCGCGGTGATCCAATTGGCTATGGAGGCCGCGATCACGACCGCCAGCTCAATCGAATCGATGCGGCTGCGGTAATAAAAATCCTCTGCATTGAGGTTCAATATGATGCAGGTTTCGAGCGCAATGGACGGCTCGAAGACCTTGACCTGGAACTGGCCCGTGGAGGCGGATGCCTTCCAGTCCACGCGGCGCAGAGAATCGCCGGTCACATAACCGCGCTTGCCGAAGGTCCGGGCCGGATCTTCAAATAGGGGCAGCGTGTGACGCAGAGTTCCCTGCGGAGAGTGTGAAGGGATCTTCAGAGAAGTTAATGGGATGATCTTCGGGTACACCACCAGGTGCTCAGCCAGCATAACCGCCTGGAGCGATTCCCTCAGGCCCAGGATATCGCCGGTCGAGACGGACAGCGGTCCGATCGGATAATAGCCGCGCTTGCGAGCCTCGACGCTGTACTCGAAATGTGACTCGCCGTGCGGACCGAGATGGATGACAGACTGAAAACTGTTTGGACCCACCAGCGCCACTGGCAGCGTCTCGCGCAATTCCAGCCATGGGACAGGCAGCCAGCCGGTGTTCTGCACATGCAGGTCGATCTTAATCTTCTCCCCTAAAAAAGCATGGCCCTGGAAGCGGCGCTGGGTCCGGACCTGGGTCATAGCGCGCTTTGACCAGACCATCCCTGACACGAGCGCGCCCACAACCAGATAGATCAGGGTAAGGGCAAAGTCGCCGCGCATGAAGGCGGCAAGCAGCAACAGCACCATAAGCAGAGGCAGGAACGAACCGGACATCAGCGCTCTACAGAGCCCAGGTCGAGCGGCGTTTTTTCCAGCAGATCCTCCAGGATGGTGAGAGCTGTGCGCCCGCGCAGCTCCGCTTCGGGCTTGAGGATCAGGCGGTGGGACATGGTTAGAGGGACCAAGGTTTTGATGTCCTCCGGGATCACATAATCCCGCCCGCGGATGGCGGCCAGAGCCTGGGCGGCCTTCAGCAGGGCCAGGCTGCCGCGCGGGCTGACCCCGAGCGCCAGGTCAGGGTGGGTACGAGTTCCTTCTGCCAGGACGACCACGTACTCCTGCAGGGTATCGTCCACATGCACATCCCAGACTCGCTTTTGCAGGGAGAGGATATCCATGCCATCCACCACCCGGCCAAGTTTGGTAATGGGATGCTCGCGCCACAGGTTGGTCAGGATCCGGCGCTCGTCCTGCCGGGAGGGATAGCCCAGCGAAAGCCGCATCAGGAACCGGTCCAGCTGTGCTTCGGGGAGCGGGAAGGTGCCTTCATATTCGATGGGGTTCTGTGTGGCCAGCACCAGGAACGGGCGCGGCAGGTCATGGGTAATGCCATCGACCGTCACCTGCTGCTCCTGCATGGCTTCCAGCAGGGCAGCCTGGGTGCGGGGCGTGGCGCGGTTGATCTCGTCGGCCAGCAGGATGTTGACGAAAATCGGGCCGGGCCTGAATTCGAACTCACCGCTCTTCTGGTTGAAGATGGAAACCCCTGTGATATCGTTCGGCAGCAGGTCAGGTGTGCACTGGATGCGCTTGAACTGGATCCCCAGGCTCGTCGCGATCGACCGGGCGAGCATCGTCTTTCCGGAGCCGGGCACATCCTCCAGCAGGACATGTCCTTCACACAGCAGGGCAACCAGCAGGTATTCGATCGCCTGGCGCTTGCCCACGATCACCTGCTCCACATTCTCGATCATTGGTGAAACAAATCGTTGAATATCTTCCATACATTCCATCCATCACACGAGTGTAGTCTTCCTTTGTCTTCCAATGGATTATAGTCCAGGCGCCCCTCTTTCCAGGCTCAAACACAGGATGTAATGTTGCCTTCCACATCGATCATGCCATTCCGGGAAGGAATTCTATCCAATCCGGTATTTCATCCTATCTTGACTATAATTGCAATGGAGGCAAATGTGCGTGATATCCTGCCCGACGTTGAATCCTGGCTTGCCCAGGGCAAATCGGTTGCGACTGCGACCGTGATCCAAACCTGGGGCTCTTCGCCGCGCCGTGAGGGAGCCAGGATGGCAATCACTCCCGACGGGGGCATCAGCGGCTCGGTCAGCGGCGGCTGTGTGGAGGGAGCCGTTTTCGAAGCGGCCGTCGAGTCCCTGAACACCGGCCGGCCGCAGCTCTTACATTTTGGAGTGGCCGATGAAACCGCCTGGGATGTGGGACTGGCGTGCGGTGGCAGCATCGATATTTTTGTAAATCCACTGGACCCAGAATTTTATAAGACGCTGCGATCCGTTCTGGATGAGGAGATCCAGGCAGCGCTCGTGACCCTCATTCGTGGACCAGAGGAGGAAGTCGGCCGCGAAATTTTGATCCATGGAAATGGAGACGTGATCGCCTCGAGCATAGATATCAAAGATGTAAAGGCTGCGGAACTGTCGGCGAACAGCCTGGCGGAGGGAATACCCCAACGCGTCCTGCTGGAGGATGGGATCGAGCTTTTCATCGAACCCCTTCTGCCGCCGCCGACGCTGATCGCGGTAGGTGGGGCTCATATTACGATCGCGTTAATGGAACTGGCCAAGACTCTGGGCTACCGCACCATTGTGGTCGACCCGCGCAAAGCCTTTGGAAACGGACAGCGCTTCCCGCACGTCGATCGCTTGATCCAATCCTGGCCGGACGAGGCCTTCCAGCAGATCCCCATGACGAGTAACACCGCGGTTGCCATGCTGACCCATGATCCCAAGCTGGACGACCCTGCGCTGAAGATTGCCCTCTCGAGCCCTGCGTTTTATGTAGGCGCACTGGGCAGCCGGCTGACCCAGAGCAAACGCCGGCAGCGGCTCCTTGAGGACGGGCTGACCGAGGCACAACTCGATCGCATTCACGGCCCGATCGGTATCGACATCCAGGCGCGCACGCCGGAGGAGATCGCTCTCTCAATCCTGTCAGAGATCGTGGCCGCTCGCAACAAGGATGATGCATGAACGATCCTCTGCATGCACTCTCGCCTTTGGATGGCCGGTATGCGGATGCGGCTGCCCCGCTGGCAGAGTATTTCTCTGAGTTTGCGTACCTGCGTGACCGGGTGCGGGTTGAGCTGGACGTTCTCGCAGCCCTTTCCGGTACCGGCCTGGTCCGGCCTCTGAGCGATTCTGAGACATCGCTTCTGCAATCGATCCAGGCCAATTTCTCGACCCTGGATGCCAGGTCGATACAAACCTATGAACGGGAGACACGGCATGACGTTAAGGCAATCGAATATTATTTGAAGAATAAATTGCAGGAGACATCGCTTTCCGATCTGCTTTCCTGGCTTCATTTTGGGCTGACCTCCGAGGATGTCAACAACATTGCCCAGGCGATCGCCTTACGCGACTCGCGTGACCTGATCCTGCTTCCTGTTCTCGATCGCCTGATCGTCCAGCTTCGTGAATTTGCGATCCGTCACCGGGCCGTTCCCATGCTGGCGCGCACACACGGGCAATTTGCCGTTCCCACTACGGTAGGGAAGGAATTCGCGGTATATGTCGCTCGCCTCAGGAGCACATACGATGAAATGTCTGCGTTCCGATTCGAAGCCAAACTGACCGGTGCTGTGGGAAACTTCAATGCCCTGCAGGCGGCCGCGCCGCAGGTGGATTGGGTTTCCTTCAGTGAGCAGTTTGTATCTAGCTATGGCTTCGCACCAAACCTGCTCACGACTCAAATCCTGCCCTACGACAACTGGATCCGCTATTTCGACCTCCTCCGCCTGGTGAACTCGATCCTGCTCGATCTTGCCCAGGATATCTGGCGTTACATCAGCGACGGCTCTCTCAAGCAGGCAGTCATTGAAGGCGAGGTGGGATCGTCCACCATGCCGCAGAAGGTCAACCCGATCGATTTCGAGAATGCTGAGGGCAATCTCGGAATAGCCAATTCCCTGTTGATCCATTATGGGCAAAAATTGCCCGTCTCACGCCTGCAGCGTGACCTGTCCGACTCGACGGTCAGGCGCACCTTTGGCACGGCGCTGGGTCACAGCCTCGTGGCGTGGACCAGCCTGCAGCGCGGCCTGACCCGCATCGCTCCGGACGAGGAGCGACTCAAAGCAGAGTTAAGCGCTCACTGGGAAGTCGTAGCGGAAGGGGCCCAGACCATCCTGCGCGCCGTCGGCAAGGCGGATGCTTACGAGACGCTCAAACAGCAGACACGCGGGCGAGTCCTGACCGAGGCGGATTTTAAGGCCTGGTGCGAGGCGGTGGATGTGGATGAGGAGACACGAGCCCGGCTGAAAGAGCTCTCCCCGGAGAATTATCTGGGCCTGGCGATCCAGCTGACCGACCGTCTACGACCGGAATGATATAATTTTCAAGATGAATAGACAAAAACTCATAATTTCAATAGCAGGGGTGATGGGTTTATGCCTGCTGACTGTGCTGTTGTACACCATTCCTCCTATACACGACAGGCTTGCCTGGCGGGTTGACAATGTGCGCGTCCAGATTCGGCGATGGATCAACCCGCCTGAGGAGGTGGTATTCGTCCCGCAGGAGCAGGTGGATGCCATCGTCCATGGAACTCTAACTGCCATGGCCCAGCTGCCGACGGTGACAGAGATACCCGGGCTGACTGAAACCCCCGCACCCTCTCCTATGCCTACCCTGACCCTCGCACCTCTGCCGGAGAGCGCTGCGATCAGCGGGATCCGGCACGAATACCAGCAGTTCAATAATTGTGCCCCGGCCAGCCTGTCCATGGTCCTGTCGCAGTGGGGCTGGCAGGGCAGCCAGTACGAAACACGCGCCTACCTGCGGCCCAGCTTTGAGCAGGATGATAAAAACGTCAACCCCTTCGAGATCGTCGATTATGTAGAGAAATCAACTCCGTACGATGCTGTCTGGCGCGTCGGCGGTGACCTTGAGCTGCTCAAGCGGCTGACAGCTTCCGGCTTCCCGGTGCTGATCGAAAAAGGACTCGACCCGCACGACGACGCCTGGCTCGGCCATTACCAGATCGTCAGCGGTTATAACAATATGAGCCAGCAGTTTCAGGTCTATGACTCATACGAAGGTCCGCCGGAAGCCTACGGCGTGCCTTATGATGTGATCGCCCAGTTCTGGCGGCATTTCAATTTTGCCTATGTAGTAGTCTTCCCGAAGGAACGCTCCGCGGAGATCCATTCCATTCTTGGTGCGAACAGCGACCCACAATCCAATTTCCAGTATGCCGCGGATCTCGCGCTGGCAGAGGCAAACAGCCTGACCGGACGTGAACAGTTCTTTGCCTGGTTCAACCGCGGATCGAGCCTGGTTTTCCTTCAGGATTTTGCCGCGGCAGCCAAGGCGTATGATACTGCTTTTTCCCTGTATGCAGCCCTGCCTCAGGAGGAACGGCCCTGGCGTCTGCTCTGGTACCTGGACGGTCCCTATGCTGCTTATTACCATACCGGCCGCTACCAGGATGTGATCAACCTGGCGCACAGCACCCTGATCAACGTGGACAAGCCTGTCCTGGAGGAGACCTATTACTGGCGCGGGATGGCCAGGGCCGCGCTGGGCGACCGTGAAGGCGCGATCGAGGACCTGACCCGGGCCAACACCCTCAACCCCAACTCTACGCCGGCGGGCCTGGCGCTCCAGCAGATCTCGAGCGCAGGCACTTTCACACTTGGTAAAAGATAATGTGATCGCAAGTGCTACAGATCTACTGCGGGTGGATACGATACAATGAAAGATGATATGCAGCCAACGGTGCAGGCGATCGTCACCCGCATCCTCGCCGATCCCGCGTACCAAAAAAACATTGAGTATGGCCTGCCGCGCCCGGGCCATCCCGAAGGAAAAGTCAGGCTTCACATCGCCGATCTCGAGGCCAATCTGGAACGACTCCGACAACGGGGGATTTCCGAAGAGGAATACTGGAAGCTAAAACTCCTCATCCATGTGCATGATACCTTCAAGGCAGAGGCGAAGAAGGATGTCCCTATTCTCCACCCGCGCAGCCATGCCACCCTGGCCAGGCAGTTTGCTGCCCGGTTCACGGACGATGAAGACCTGTTGAACATGATCCAGTATCACGATCAGAACTATTCTTTATGGCTTGATTATCTACGGACTGGCTCCCTTGATAGGACGACCTTCCAAACCCTGCTCGATACGATCCAGGACTGGGACCTCTTTCTGATGTTTACGATCATCGATGGGCGTACGGCCGGTAAGGATAAAAATAAACTCGGCTGGTTCATCGAGGAAGTAAGAAAACACAAGCCAACAAGAGTGGATACAACTTGGGTGGACGGAGAAGCGATCCGCTAATCTTTAGCAACTAGCGAAACAGCCCGGTGCAAAAACCGGGCTGTTTTGAATATATGGGATAGGGTTTCCGGTCACAACAGACTGCGGACATACAGCCCGAACAGGGGGCTAAAGAAGGACGGGGTATCATTGATCACTTTCAACAACCCCTTGGCGGAGAGGAGTTTGGCGGTCGTTGCCGGGATCTGGTTGTATCCCTCTTCGGCGAAAATGGAGAGTCCCTCTCTTTCGTCGGAGGCCAGGCCTTCCCAGATCTTTCGGCATTCCTCGTTGCTGACAGGATGCCGGCCAAACCACTCGATCCAGCCTGGCATACCGAGCCTTGGTTCTGCTTCGCGGTTCTCGATCAGGATACTGAAGATCGCCAGGACCAGACCCGCATGACCTCCGCTTGCTTCCACCACACGGTCGCGCTGGGCCGGCGTCAGGGGATAATTTCTGCGCGCCTCCAGTTGCTGGATGATTTGGAGAATATCTGCTTTCGTATACGGTCCGAGCCCCAGCATATTGCGTGAAAGCAGCTCGTAAAAACTCTCATTATCCTGTGAAGGCCGGAGCCGCTCGGGCAGGTTACGAAGGAAAATACCGTAAGACACCCGGTTCTTGTTCGCATCCCGGACCGCTCGAAGCTGGGAGAACGTCTCGCGGGCGAGGTGCCGGTAGGCTTCATCGAATTCGTCGAACAGGAAGCAAAGCTTGAAATGCTTTGCCTGGCAGAGGCGGTTCACGGCCATTTCGAAGAACCGCAAGGCGAGCAGCAAGTCATGGCTCTGGATCACCCGTGCATCCAGGTCGACAAGCTCCTTGCGCAGATCGTTGACGCTTTCATGCTGGGTCGCTTCCAGCACGATGGAACTAAGCAGGAGTTCAAAAAAAGCCCATGCTTCATCGCGGATGGACAGGCGGTTCATATCCACCCGTACCAGCCAGATCTGGCCGGCCTGCTCCCCCAGATAATGTTGTTGCACTTCCTCTTTGGTTATAAAATCGAGCAGGCGGGTCTTGCCCATGCTGGCACCGCCGATAACATAAAATGATTCCGCACTCTTGACATAATTGAAAAAGGGCGTGAGCACCTCCTGGCGGTAGTCAATGTTGTGTTGAGGGCCGACTTCAAGCATGCTTCCTCCTATTTCTGCAATATGGGCTTCCATTCTTCAGGGGGCCAGGGTTCGTTCCAATGATCCAGCCGGTGACAGAAAATTCCCGCCAGGGTCAATGCCCGATGCTGGCGGGCACGATGTTTTTCAGCGTTGTTGATTGTAGCACGGAAGATTGTATTGAATAACAGCCCGAGCAGATACTGACGGGCATCTGTAATACCGGTACACTTCAAAGCGAGAACTCTGATGAGGGACAGGGTTTGCAGGGCTTTTTGAAAGCCCGGGTCCTGGCTCTTCATTTCTCCTTCCGCAAAGGGCCGTATCTCTGCCGGGGTTGCAATCGTCAAGCACATCTTTAGATAAGAGGCAGTATCCTCCGTATGGGCTTCCAGGCGGTTGATAATATCTGCCTCGAGCTCCACAAAATCCTGAAGTGCATGACCCTCTCCGCTACGCTCAAAGTCGATCACCCAGGCGTTTTGATGGCTGTCCACCAGCAGGTTGTCGCCGTGCAGGTCGCCATGGGT
>DATAKV010000174.1:0-2021 GCA_036261375.1 Anaerolineales bacterium | reverse complement strand
CTCTTCGGAGTTCAGCTTCGAACGAGAAACTCATATGAAAATTCTGACCGTACTTACATATTATCGCCCCCATACATCCGGGTTGACCATTTACGCCGAGCGCCTCGCCAGGGCGTTCGCAAAGCGCGGCCACCAGGTCACGGTAATGACCACCCAGTACGACTCGTCGCTGCCGCGCCGTGAAACCCTGGATGGCGTGAAGATCGTCCGGGTGCCTGTGGTTGCGCGTGTGAGTAAGGGAGTCCTGGCCCCCACCTTCGGCCTGGTGGCAACCCAGCTTGTCGCATCCCATGACGTAGTCCAGATGCACCTGCCGCAGTTCGATGCCCCCGGCGTGGCACTGCGTGCCCGCCTGCTGCGCAAGCCGGCCGTGCTGACCTATCACTGCGACATCCAACTGCCGCCCGGGCTGTTCAACCGCTTTGTCAACTCGGTGGTGGATTTTCAGAACAATATGGCAGGCCGGCTGGCGAACCATATTGTCACCTACACCCAGGATTACGCCGACAACTCGCCGTATCTCTCCCGTTACGCATCCAAGCTGACCCCGATCCTGCCACCGGTGGAGATGCCGGATCCATTGCCTGGCGCGGTGCAGGCCTTCGCCCGGGAGCACCGCCTGGACGAGCGGCGCCCGGTGATCGGGATGGTTACGCGCTTTGCCTCTGAGAAGGGTGTGGAGATCCTGCTGGGTGCTTTACCTGCAATCCTGGAGAAGTATCCCAGGGCGCTTGTCTTGTATGCCGGGCAGCATGAAAACGTGATGGGCGAGCAGGCCTATTTCGACAGGCTGATCCCCAGGATCCGGGAATACGAGCACTCCGGCCACTGGAAATTCCTGGGCAACCTGGATCCCGTTGATCTTGCAGCGGTCTACCCCAACCTGGACGTGATCACCGTTCCATCGCTCAACTCCACGGAGGCGTTCGGCCTTGTCCAGATCGAGGCGATGATGAACGGAGTCCCCAGCGTTCCCTCGGCGCTGCCCGGGGTGCGCCAGCCGGTTATGATTCACGGGATGGGACGCGTCGCCCGTATCGGCGATCCCGCTCATCTGGCAGAATGCATCCTCGAGGTCCTGGCTGAGCCCGACAAGTTTCGCGGGGACAAGCAGGCCATCAAGACATCCTACAACCCGGATTTGATCGCAGCGGAATATGAAAAGCTGTTCGAGCGCTTGATGAAGAAAGGCAGATAATCATGGACGCTCTTGGTATTAACACTGGACTCTTATTGAGCCAGGCGATCATTCCCATTCTTTTGATAGGAGTGCCAGTCCTAGCCCTGATCGATCTGGCGAAGAAAAAGCTCAGCGGCACCCCGCTGGCGCTGTGGGTGCTGATCATCTGCGCCATACCCCTCCTAGGCTCGATTGCTTATTGGATTGTTAAACCCACTCCTGAGAGTCGAGTTTGAAAAAAGACTTTCTATACCTCCAGTTGCGCGATCTGCCCTACTTCCGCGCCTTCCTGCGGGCGGTCGAGAGCAGCTATTACCAGGATCTGCCACTGCCTGCCCCGGTCTACGATGTGGGCTGCGGGGACGGTCACTTTGCCTCGCTGACCTTCGACCGTAAAATCGACGTGGGTCTCGACCCGTGGCATGGACCGATCCACGAAGCCAAAAAATACGGCGCCTATCAGGCGCTGGTGGAGGCGGATGGAGCGAAGTCTCCTTTCCCTTCCGGTTATTTTGCCAGCGGCTTCAGCAACTCGGTGCTGGAGCACATCCCGCACATCGACGCAGTGCTGTCCGAGACGGCGCGGGTATTGAAGAGGGACGCCCCTTTTTACTTCTGTGTCCCGAACACCCGCTACCTGAGCGAGCTTTCGATCTCACGCCTGCTGGGGAACGCCTACACCGAGTGGTTCCGCAGGATCTCGCGCGTCCACCACGCGGATGAGCCGGATGTCTGGCAGGAACGCCTCGAGAAAGCCGGTTTTACGCTTGAGCGCTACTGGCATTATTTTTCGCCTGCCGCGATGCGCGTGTTAGAATGGGGCCACTATTTTGGCGTCCCA
>DATAKV010000164.1:0-3091 GCA_036261375.1 Anaerolineales bacterium | reverse complement strand
CATCCAGGACCGCCATGCCGTGGTCCCCGATCGGGCCGGAGAGAAGGACGGCATCGCCCGCTTTCGCCTGTGCCCCGCTAATCGTCAGGTTAGGACGGATGACGCCAACTCCACTGGTCGTGATGTACAACCCGTCCGCTTTGCCTTTTTGGACAACCTTCGTATCCCCTGCCACGATCTGTACTCTTGCCTCTTCAGCGGCAGCTTTCATCGAAGCGACCACTCGCTGCAGGGTCTCCATCGGAAGGCCTTCTTCGAGGATAAAGCCGGCAGTCAGATAGAGAGGAGTGGCACCCAGCATCGCCACATCGTTAACTGTGCCGCACACGGCCAGGCGGCCGATGTCGCCGCCCGGGAAAAAGAGCGGGAAGACCACATGCGAGTCGGTGCTGATGGCCAGGCTCTGATGAAGAGGGGACTCAAGTCGCGCCGCATCGTCCCCGGCCCGCAAGGCAACGCTGTCAAACGCGGAAAGGAACGCCTTCTGGATCAACTGGTGACTCATTCGCCCGCCGGCACCGTGTCCCATCACGATTTGCTCGTTGTGGGTCAGCGGTGGCGCACAGACCGCTCCTTCTATATCGACGGCTTCTTCAGACATTGACGACTCTTTTGTACTTGTAATAGGCCGCGCAGGCACCCTCGGATGAGACCATCGTTGCCCCGAGCGGACTCTCTGGCATGCATTCCCGGCCAAAGGCTGGACAGTCATACGGCTTCTTCAAGCCTTGCAGGATCTGGCCGGCGATGCACAACGGAGATTCTTTTGTGTTGATCGCACCCAGGTCAAAGCGTTTTTCTGCATTGAACAGGTCGAACTCCGGTCGCAGGCGCCAGCCGCTCATCGGGATCATGCCGATGCCACGCCAGGTCCGGTCACATTCCATGAAGACCTGCTGGATACTGTCCTGGGCAGGGCGCAGACCTTCAAAGGTCACCGCCCGGGAATACGCATTGGCGATTTCAATTTTGCCTTCCTCCAATAGCTGGACAGCCTTCAAAATGCCCTGGACAATGTCGAGCGGCTCGAAGCCGGTCACAACCATCGGGATCTGGAACTCATCCAGCAGTGGAGGATATTCGTGATAGCCCATGACCGCATTGACATGGCCTGCCAGCAGAAATCCCTGTACGCGGTTGTCTGGCGAGCTCAGAATGGCCCGGATGGCCGGCGGCACGCGCACATGTGATACAAGAATAGAATAGTTGGTCAGTCCCAGCCGCTGGGCCTGGAGCACGCTCATTACGTTGGGTGGGGCAGTCGTCTCGAAGCCGATCGCGAAGAAGACGACCTGTTTATCGGGATTCTTTTCCGCCAGAGCGACCGCATCCAGCGGAGAGTAAACCACACGCACATCGCCGCCCTGGGCCTTGACCGAGAACAGGTCCCGTCCCGAGCCGGGCACGCGCAGCATGTCACCATAGGAACAGAAAATCACGTTCGGCTGCGAGGCGATCTCGAGTGCCTTGTCGATCAACTCCAGCGGTGTCACACAGACGGGACAGCCCGGTCCATGAACCAGCTCGATTTCCGGCGGGAGCAGCTGGTCGATCCCGTGGCGGACGATGGCATGCGTCTGCCCGCCGCAGATCTCCATCAGCGTCCAGGGGCGCGTCATGGTGCGATGGATCTCGGCGATCACACCTTTGACAAGCGGGGCGCTGCGGTATTCGTCAACGTATTTCATGATGGCTCTGTCCCGAGCTCTGCCTCCAGATCACCGATCTGCTTTAGCAGGTCCAGTGTTTCCTGGGCTTCCGATTCACTCAGGAGACTGATGGCAAAGCCAACGTGGATGATGCAGTATTCGCCGACCTGTGCCTCGGGCACATACGTCAGGCAGGCTTCTCGAAACACCCCACCGAAATCCACCTTCGCCATCTGCAGTCCGCCCTTTTCATATTTCTCAACGATTTTTCCGGGTACACCCAGACACATATCAGCCTCTCATTCTTGCCGCGGCGATTACAGCCTGTCCCAGGGACAGGCCGCCATCGTTCGGCGGTACCTCACGATGCAGGTATACCCTGAAACCATCATCTTCCAAAAGTGACAAAGTTCGTCGTAATAGGGTGATATTCTGCCAGACTCCCCCCGACAGGGCGACTTCATGGATCCCGATCTCAGCCCGGATGGTATAGCACATTTCCCGGACGGCCTGTGCCAGACCGTTGTGGAACTTTGTGGAAATTTTCGATAGAGGAATCCCCTCCAGCACATCCCGGATCAGTGCTTCGACAGCGGTTCGAACCCGGACCTGGTCCTGGTCCAGCTCGAAGGAGTATTTACCAGCCGCAGCCGGATCCGCCAAGGCCTCGAATTCGATCGCTGCCTGGCCTTCATAATTAACCTGCTGGCGCACACCCGCCAGTGCCGCTGCCGCGTCGAAAAGCCTTCCCATGGAAGAGGTCATCGGCGTGTTGATCCTCTTTTCTAGCTGGTTTCGTAAGGTGACCTGGTCTTCCGCGCAAAATTCAACAACTGGAGCCAGCCTTTCGTCCCACTCCAGGCCGAGAGCCCAGAGCACGGCCAATGCCGTGCGGGCCGGTTTTTTGATCGCGGCATCTCCACCGGGGAGGGGGAAGTTCTCGAGGTGGAAACGTCTCTGAAAGGACATGTAGTCCGCGATCAAAATTTCACCGCCCCAGATCGCGCCATCCTCGCCGTAACCTGTGCCGTCAAAAGCCAGGCCGATCACAGGATGCGTGCCATCCAGCCCATGCTCTGCCATGCAAGCCGCCACATGGGCATGGTGGTGCTGAACCCCGATGGCCTGAAGATTCTCCCTCTCAGAGCGCTCCAAAGCGTATCGCGTAGCCAAATAGTTTGGGTGAAGGTCGTAAGCGAGTGCAGCCGGTCTCACGCGGAATAATTTTTCGAAATGTTCGACGCCCTGTTCAAAAGACCGCAACGTTTCATAGTTTTCCATGTCCCCGATGTGATGGCTGAGGAAAGCATAATTTTTATTGGTAATGCAGAATGTGTTTTTTAATTCCGAACCGGCTGCCAGAATCTGCGGCACCTCGAACGGCAGCTTGACCGGGAAGGGGGAGTAGCCGCGGGAACGACGGATGGGGTAGATCGATTTTC
>DATAKV010000135.1:0-2023 GCA_036261375.1 Anaerolineales bacterium | reverse complement strand
CCCCCACTTCCTGATCCACCACCCGAGCCGCTGCCGCCCGATCCGCCTGAACCGGCTCCACCTCCGCCGGAATCACTGCCACCCGAGCCGCCTCCGCCTGGACCATTTCCAGCGGGGCCAGAGCCGCCACCGGTGGCCGATGGTGTTGCCGTGTGATTAGGCCCATTAGGATCTATATTTGGCCCTCCGGGACCGCTGTTGGCACCACCTGGATCGGGGTTCGGTCCGGGGGGTATGGATGTTGGCTGACTGTTCTGCTCTCCATTTCCATTCTGTACCGGCGGAGTGACATCCTCCACCTGCCCATACTGAAAGCCATTGTGGGCGGCATTGCGGAACATCTCGTGGTCGACCAAACCCTCGTCTACCAACCGCAAGCGCTGCTGGAGCATGGTGCGTGTCTGTGCAAGAACAGGCTGAATATCCTGCGGGGCATGGAGCTGCACTTGTTCCATGTCGCGGTCCTGCTGCTGCAGGCGGTCGCGCATCTGCAGGAGCGCCTGGTCGAGCGCGGTATCTTCCAGTGTGCTGCAAAGCTGCAGCGCCTGATGGATGTGCTGTTCGAGGCGCAGCCGTGTCTGGTCGGGCACGGTCTGTCCGGCATCTGCCAGGCGCGCCATCTCCTGGATGCGGACCTGGGCGAGCTCCATCAGCCGATCCACTTTTTGCTCCGGGTCATTGCGTGCCTGCAGGCTGAGGTCTTCCGTCCACATTTTCAAGGAATACAAAGGTTCGTTGGGCAGGTCGTCCTGGGCAGCGTTGACTGTTGCACCGCCCCCGAACAACAGACCTGCGACCACAAGGATTGAGATCATCAAGTTCATGGCAAATCGTTCCTTTCTGAAGATTGAACTCCAACCCTTGTGACGTGCTTCTTCACTCGCAGATACGGCTTTTGCCAGAAACTGCATTCGAGCCCGATAGGCTGCCCTGTCGTCGCGCGCAGGGACCGGCTTGATCTCTTCCAGCCGCTCACGAATGCGCAGTTCAAGTTCTGTGTTGTCGTTCATGGTCAGCTCGATTCTTCCAGCTGCTTTTGCAGGCGCCTCAGGGCGCGGTGCTGGATGGACTTCACGGCTCCCACCGGTTTATGCATCGCCTGGGCGATCTCCTCATTGCACCAATCCTCCAGATACTTCAGGACCACAACCATCTGCTGGTCATTTGTCAGACCTCGGATCGCCCTGCGGACCTGTTTCTGCCTGATGTGCTTTGCCGCTTCTTCCTCGGGGATGTCCCCGTCGCTCGGCAGGGCTTCGCTCAGCTCGAACGTTTTTTCATGTCTGCGGTAAAAATCCACGGCCCAGTTGTGGGCGATCCGATAGAGGTACGCCTGCAGGTGGTCGCGCGGCCCGCGCTGCTTCTGGAGCGATTTCAGAAAGCGTTCGAAGGTTTCGGCAACGCAATCCTCGGCGAGAGATGCATCTCCGAGCAGACGCATCGCATAGCGGTATAGACCCGGACTGTACGTATCGTATATGTCGGCCAGGGAATTGGTGTGTAGCTGGGAAGCACGCTGCAGGAGTTCCTGCTCTTCGAACACAGTTCTCTCATTTCTTATGACGTGATTGAGCACATCGAGATACTCCCCTTCATGATAGTCGATGATTGTCAGGAAATTATGAAGAACTCATGTTTTTCTTGACAGAGATGGAGTCAGACATAGAAACCAAGCGCGCAACCAGACGCTCATGTACCCGTCTGGACCGGTGACCGACGTTTCGTAACGTCAGCCGTTCCATAGATTCAGAAGTATTGCCTATAATAGACATTATCGAGATATATGGCAACCGCCTCCAATAGGAAATCCCCCATGACAACGTTCACCTTCAATTCACGCCGTTCACCGGTATATGGCCGGAATGGGATGGTCGCCACGTCCCAGCCGCTTGCGACCGCGGCGGGGCTGGAGATCCTGTCCAAAGGGGGGAACGCCGCGGACGCCGCGGTGGCAGCCGGCGCGGCACTCAATGTCACGGAGCCAACCTCCACGGGCATCGGCGGCGATATGTTTGCCCTTTAT
>DATAKV010000084.1:0-7794 GCA_036261375.1 Anaerolineales bacterium | reverse complement strand
AGGCCGGCTGGCTGGAAGGCAGCGCCTTCCCGTCCTGGAACGGCAACAGCGTGCTCACCAGCCACGTCTACCTGGCCAACGGCCTGCCGGGACCGTTCGTCAACCTGAATAAGCTGGCGTACGGCGACCGGGTGATCGTGCATGCCTTTGGGCAGGCGTACACCTTTGCGGTGCAGACGAACACGGTCGTCGAGCCGAGCGACCCATCGGTGATGAAGCACGAGGACAAGCCGGTGCTGACGCTGGTGACATGCAAGGACTACGACGAGAAGACCAACAGCTACCTCAAGCGTGTCGTCGTGCGGGCTGTGCTCGTCAGCGTTGATTAAGAAAGATCAAAATGAATAAAAGACGCCTCCCACGTGGGAGGCGTCTTGTTTTTAAACCGATCTATCGTAAGCCTTGTTCCTGTTCAGCCATCGTGATCACGTGCTCGAAGATCTGCAGGCCTTCGTCAACTTCCTGCTTGGTGATGCAGAGGGGCGGAGCGAGACGTATGACCGATTTTCCGCAGCCCAGCAGGAGCAGTCCATATTCAAAGCCGGCTGTTTCGATGCAGTTGCGAATTTCCTCGTTGGGCTCTTTGGTGCTTTTGTCCTTGACGAATTCCACGCCGATCATCAGTCCCCTGCCGCGCACCTCGCCGATCGACGTATGCCGCGCCTGGATCTCGGCCAGGCAGTCCATCATATACTGGCCGACTTCGGCGGCATTGGCCAGATATCCTTCTTCCAGCAGCTCGATTGTAGCAAGAGAGGCCGCACAGGAGATGGGGTTGCCGCCGTAGGTATTGCCGTGTGTGCCCTTGGGCCAGGTCATGACCGATTCGCGGGCGATGCAGGCTCCAAGCGGCAGACCTGAAGCGATTCCCTTGGCCGAAGTGATGATATCCGGTTCGACGCCAAAGTGCTCGATCGCCCACCACTTGCCGGTCCGGCCCATCCCGCTCTGGACCTCGTCGGCGATCAGCAGGATGCCATACTTGTCGCACAGCTTGCGCAGTGCAGGGAAGAATCCGTCCGGTGGGACGAGATACCCGCCTTCGCCCTGGATGGGCTCGACCAGGATGCCGGCGATCTCGTCACCGGGTACGTTATGATCGAAGATCTCCTCCTCGATAAAGCGGACCACGGTCTCGCCATAGTCCTCGCCAAGCTTGCGGTGCAGGATCGGGCGATAGGGATCGGGGAAGGGGACATGAGTGACGCCTGGCATGAGGGGATAAAAGCCGCGGTGGTAATGCGGCTTACTGGCGGTAAATGCCACCGAGCCCATCGTTCGGCCGTGGAAGGCGCCGAAGAAACCGATAAAGTTGTGCCGCCTGGTGTGAAACTTGGCCAGCTTGATCGCGGTTTCCACTGCCTCAGTTCCCGAATTAGTCAGGAACGTTTTGGCATTCTCCTGGAAGGGCGCGATCTCGTTCATTTTCTCACTGAGCCGGATCCAGCCTTCATGATAGAAATCAGAGGAGATGTGCAGGAACTTGTCCGCCGCTTCCTGGACCGCCTTCACAACGCGCGGGTTGGCGTGCCCGGTGGAAAGCACGGCGATGCCCGACATAAAATCGATGAACCGATTGCCGTCCGGATCCCAGACCTCCACACCTTTGCCGTGGTCCATCACAAAGGGATAGCCGCGCGGGTAAGAGGATGAGATCACTTTCTTATCACGGTCGATAAGCGCCCGGGCTTTGGGACCCGGTACATTTAATTTTTGCATGTTGAACTCCTGTCATGATTTGCAGAGATAGGGACGTTTCGTGGCGCCTGCCGGACTTGCAGGTGTGATAACAAGTGCCACGCGGCTTTACAAGCCGGGATTAACTCTTTCTGTAAGAGTTAATAGGTGCCCGTTCTGCTGTCCACCACTTTGTTGCCAGCCAGATCGGCAGCGGGAGTACCAACACTTTCTTCATTGCCTTTTAGCCTTCCACCCTGCTTGAGGCAAGCCGTGCCAGAGCCAGCGCACCGAGCAGGCCCGCGTCATCGCCCAATGCGGCTCTTGTAATGATCAGATCATCCAGGTAGTGCGGATGGAATACATGTTTTTCCAGGCTTTCACGGAACGGTTTGAATAACAGGTCTCCCGCCTGGGAAACACCACCGCCAAAGATCAGAACGGACGGATCGAAGATGGCCAGATAGTTCGCCACACCGATGCCCAGGTAGTGACCGGCCCGCTCAAAGGCGGAGATCGCAAGCGCGTCCCCTTCCCGTGCAGCTTCCGCTACGTGTGCGGCGGTCAGCTTTGGCTGGGACTGAAGCGAGGACTCATGCCCAGCCTGGATCTGCTCGCTGACATAGCGGGCAATGGCCGGACCGGAGGAGAAGGATTCCACATGTCCATAGCGGCCGCACCCACACTGTGGTCCGGCCGGATCGACGATCATGTGTCCCAACTCGGCGCCCATGCCGCGAAACCCCTGCAGCAGCCTTCCCTGGCTGATCACGCCTCCACCGATCCCTGTACTGATCGTCAAATAGACAAGGTGTGAATGGCCAACACCCGCGCCATATTGCCATTCGGCCAGCCCGGCCATGTTGGCATCGTTGTCAAGGTAGACGGGTACACCAAAATGTTCGCACAGCTTTGGCCCAACGGGGAAATTCACCCACTCGGGGATGTTGGGCGTATCCAGGATCGTTCCCGTGTGCGGGTCAAGCGGTCCCGGGGAGGCCATTCCAATGGCCTCCACTTTCCCATCCTGCCACACCGACTCGATGGCGCTGACCAGGCGATCGAACACACCCGGTTCGGTTGCTCTTGAACGTGTCCGCTGGTGAGCGATGGGTTTGATACTGTTGGGTTCATAGGCCGCGGCACGGATGTGAGTGCCGCCGATGTCTACGGCTACAATGAGGCTCATGGGTTCCATTATAACCGACCCTATATGGGAAAGCTGGTTGCATGGGAAACGGTGGATCGGTAGATTGACTCTTATCTTTCTCCCTGCTACACTCGTTTTATGAGCATGCCATCCTTTAAGGATCGCTTTATCCAGAACCTGCGTGAGCTGGCCCGCTGGTCCGTGCCGGGCCTGGGGGTCAAGCGCTGGTTCACACTGGTTTTACTGGGCATTACCTTGCTGGGAGTGGGCCTCGCTCTCCTGCTTCTCGAAATTTATCGGACCCAGTCCACCAACAACATCGTATTGACGGTCCTGTATTATGTCTCACTGAGCTTTTTGCCGCGCATAGTGCGGGTGCTGATCTTTGCCGGGCTCGGGGTGGGGCTGGTTGCCTATGGCATCCTGCGCCTTAACCGTTCGCTTCTGCGGCCTTTTATCCGGCCGGGGCGGACGGTGGTGGATGAGCTGTCATCTTTCCGCCTGCTCGACCGTGGACCGCGCATCGTAGCGATCGGCGGTGGACACGGACTCTCCACTCTCCTACGCGGGCTGAAGATCTACACTCGCAGGCTGACGGCCATCGTCACCGTGGCAGACGACGGCGGCTCCTCGGGACGCCTGCGTGAGAGCCTTGGGATCCTTCCGCCGGGAGACATCCGCAATTGTCTGGCGGCTCTGTCGAACGATGAGCAGATGATCACTCAACTGTTCAAATACCGGTTCAGCGGCGCGGGCGGGTTGGATGGCCATTCCTTTGGCAACCTGTTTATCACGGCCCTGGCCGATATCACCGGCAGCTTTGAGTCGGCCATTGCCGAATCCGGCAAGGTGCTTTCGGTCAGCGGGCGTGTGCTGCCTTCCACCCTGCACGATGTGAAGCTGGTCGCAGACATGGTGCTGCCCAACTCGCTGAATCAGGTGCGGGTGCAGGGGGAGAGCCGCATCCCGAAGATGGCCGGCCGGGTCCGGCGGGTCTGGCTGGAGCCGAACGATGCGCCAGCCTTCCCTCCCACACTGAAAGCCATCCTCAACGCCGACATGATCGTTGTCGGCCCCGGCAGTTTGTATACGAGTCTTCTGCCGAACCTGCTCGTCCAGGACCTGCTGGGTGCCATCCGCGCCAGCCGGGCATTGAAGGTGTATATCTGTAATATTGCCACCCAGTCAGGTGAAACGGACGTGTACACCTGTCACGACCACATCCAGGCTTTGGAGGAGCATGTGGGGGAAGACGTCTTCAACGTGATCCTGTGCAACGACAATTATGAAGGACAGCTCGATGATGGCTCTCAATTCGTCCAGGCCGACGAGCGGACCCTCTCCGACCCACGCACACACTGTGCTGATCTCTCAGATGTTAGCTATCCCTGGCGCCATGATTCGAATAAACTGGCAAAAACCTTAATCGAGATCCTGGATGAATTTACCGGTCCGCTGGATTGAAGTTACATTCGTCATTTTTTTCTCTAAAGCCTCTGTGATAAAATCGTTTTGTATTCTTCATCACAAAGTAAACCAAATGTTGGAGGTTAGAAATGTCAGTGAAAGTCGGAATTAATGGCTTTGGCCGGATTGGACGTCTGGTCTTTCGCACGATCAAGGAACGGCATGCGGATGAGATCGAAGTTGTCGCAGTGAATGACCTGTTCGATGCGGCCACCAATGCCCACCTGTTGAAATACGACACCACCTACGGGACCTATCCGGGCACTGTGGAAGTACAGGATGGACATCTCGTCGTCGACGGCACGAAGATCACCGTCTCAGCGGAGAGAGACCCGGGCGCGATCAAGTGGAAGGATATGGGCGTCGAGATCGTTCTCGAGTGCACCGGTTTCTTCCGTGAGAAGGCCAAGGCGATGGCTCACATCGACTCGGGCGGCGCAAAGAAGGTGATCATCTCGGCGCCTGGCAAGAATGAAGATATCACCATTGTGCTCGGGGTCAACCAGGATAAATACGATCCTGCCAACCATCATGTGATCTCGAATGCTTCCTGCACCACCAACGGCCTCGCGCCGGTGGCCAAGGTGTTGAACGACGCCTTTGGCATTGAGAAAGGCCTGCTGACCACCGTTCATGCGTATACCAATTCACAGAAGCTTCTCGACGTGGGCGCCAGCGACCTGCGCGATGCGCGCGCCGCGGCCGAGAACATCATCCCGTCCGAGACGGGCGCAGCCAAGGCGGTCGGTCTGGTCATTCCCGAGCTCAAGGGTAAATTCGGCGGCATGGCTTTCCGTGTCCCAGTCCCCACCGTCTCTGTGGTGGATTTCACCGCCATCCTGAACAAGGAAGCCACCAAGGAAGAGATCCGCGATGCGATGCTGGAATATGCCGAAGGGCCCATGAAGGGTATCCTGGGCGTGACCGATGAGCCGCTGGTTTCCAGCGACATGCGCGGCACCACCTATTCGAGCGTGTTCAGCTCGATGGATACACTGGTCATCGGCAACATGGTCAAGGTTGTGGCCTGGTATGACAACGAGTGGGGGTATGCGGTCCGCACAGCTGACCTCACGGCGATGGTCGCAAAGAGCCTGTAAAAGGTGCACAGGTAGACAGGTACACAAGGAGAACGCTCAGACTTGTGTACCTGTTTTCATGTCTGCCCGTTTGCGTTGATCTGGAGAGAATATGAATAAAAAGACAGTTAAGGATATCGATCTCAAGGGCAAGCGCGTTTTCATGCGTGTGGACTTCAACGTGCCCATGGCCGATGGCAAAGTCACCGACGACAAGCGTATCAAGGCTTCCCTGCCGACGATCCAATACGTGCTGGAGCAGGGTGCATCCCTGATCCTGGCCAGTCACCTGGGACGGCCCAAGAGCGGTCCGGATCCGGAGTTCAGCCTGCGCGCCGCGGCCGAGGTTTTGTCTTCGCATCTGGGCGTTCCGGTCAGGATGGCGCCCGCTACAGTCGGACCCGAAGTCGAGGCCATGGCCAAAGAGCTCAAGCCCGGAGATGTTCTCATGCTGGAGAACACCCGCTTCCACAAAGGCGAAGAGAAGAACGATCTCGAGCTTGCCAAACAGATGGCCGCGCTGGCGGATGTCTATGTGAACGATGCGTTCGGTTCTGCACACCGCGCCCATTCCTCGACCGAGGGGATTGCCCGTTTCCTGCCGGCCGTTTCCGGTTTCCTGATGGAACAGGAACTGGAATATCTTGGACGCGCCGTCGGAAATCCCGAGCATCCCTATATCGCCATTCTCGGCGGTGCCAAGATCAGTGACAAGATCCAGGTGGTCGAGACCCTGCTTTCGAGGGCCGACAAGCTGATCATCGGCGGTGGGATGGCGAACACGTTCCTCGCCGCAAAGGGCCTGACTATGCAGGACAGCCTCGTCGAAGAGGATGCCCTGGAGCCAGCCAGGTCTATTTTGGAAAAATCGGGCGACAAGCTGATCCTGCCTGTCGACGCGGTTATTGCCGACAAGTTCGATGCGGAAGCCAATACCCAGGTGGTGGATGTGGATAAGATCCCCGCCGGCTGGCGTATGATGGATGTCGGTCCGAAAACGATCGAGATGTACAAGCGTGAGCTGGAAGGCGCGAAGCTGATCGTCTGGAATGGCCCGGTCGGCGTCTTCGAAATGCCGAAGTTCGCCGAAGGGACGTTTGCCCTCGCCCGCCTGCTGGCGGAGTCCGGCGCGACGACCGTGATCGGCGGCGGCGATTCGGCCAGTGCCGTTAAGAAGTCAGGAGTCGCCAAACAGATGACGCACGTCTCCACAGGCGGCGGCGCGTCGCTGGAATTCCTGGAAGGCAAGGAATTACCCGGTGTCGCGGCCTTGATGGATAAGTAAAATCATATGTTTAACGGTGCGGAGCAGGAAGAGGATTCTCCTGCTCCGTTTGCTTTTATCATCGGCGAAATCGATTGATCGAGAAGAGGAGAGAATGGAAACACAAACGATAAACGAAGCCCCGGCGAAAAAGAATCAAACCATTTTATGGATCGCTGCGGCAGTCATTTTCTTATGCTGCTGCTGTGCTGCGATCGCAGTTATCGGTTTATATAGTTTTTCGACGATCCGGAGCGTCGAGACACAGGAACTCCCGCCTTTTGAGAGTACCGTTCCTGCATTTCCGGATGACCAGGATTCCATCCCTGATAGTTCGGATTTTGAGGACGGAGCTGGCGAAGCCCCGGAAGGTGGGCTGGGGAATGATATTCTGCGCAATGACACATGGCAGTCTGTGGCAGCTGCCGCCAGCGGTCAGGGATGCGACCGTCCCATCGCAGCAAATTCCACCATCGAAGTGCTGGAGGAGCCGGATGCCGCCGGTGTCTGGCTGGAAAAGTGGATTGTGGTCTGCCGCTCGGGAGATGAATATGCGTATGAAGTGGAATACATACTGGATGAGACGGGTGCAACGTTCACCATCACATCGCTGCCCGAATAAATGGATGGGCGCTGGAAACTCCGGCGCCCATTTTTAAAGTCATGATTTAATTCACCTGACGATGGCGGGTGTTGTCATGTAAAATACAAAGTGCCGCATAATTATTTAAACTCAGGATTTGAATTTCAGCCGACAAACGCACTGGAAAAGTTTAATTACTTACGACACAAGCGGTAAATCAACAATACACGATGAAATGAGGGAACCTGTCATGCGAACACCCCTGGTTGCTGGAAACTGGAAGATGAACAAGACCGTCGCCGAAGCGCGCGACCTGGTCGCGACGATGAGCGGCCCGCTGCGTGAGATCCCCGGGGTCGAAAAGGTTTTATGTCCGCCGTTTGTTTCGCTGATGGCGGTCGCGCCCCTGCTCGAAGGCACAGGCATCGGTCTGGGTGCCCAGGATATGCACTGGGAAGAGAAGGGTGCCTTCACCGGCCAGGTGGCGCCGAACATGGTGAAGGAATTCTGCAGTTATGTCATCCTCGGTCATTCGGAGCGCCGCACCTACTTTGGCGAGACGGATGAAACGGTG
>DATAKV010000081.1:0-2791 GCA_036261375.1 Anaerolineales bacterium | reverse complement strand
TGTTCACGGGTAATTGGTCCCGGATCACTTCTGTGGTGATGCCTGACAGCAAGATCTGTCCTCCATGGGCTGCAGACATGATCCGCGCCGCCCGGTTCAACGCCTGTCCGTAATAATCGTTGCCCCTCAACTCGGCTTCACCCGTGTGCAGTCCCATTCGAACAGACAGGCTTACCTCTGGGTCTGAGAAGAACTGGCAACTTGAAATTGCGCGTTGAAGGGACAGGGTGGCCTGAACGGCATCGATCGCTTTTTCGAAGACCGCGTGGATGCCGTCCCCTGTAGTCTTGATGATATGCCCGTGATGGGATGCAAGTGCCTCTCGCAGGATCGCATCATGCCTGGCAAGCGCAGTCCGCATCTCGTCCGGGTATTTTTCCCAAAGCTGAGTGGAACCTTCAATATCTGTAAATAAAAATGTCACAGTGCCCGAGGGCAGCGAAGCCATGATAATCCTCTTTTGGAACACTACCGGTAAAATTTCTACTTTTATTACTTCTTTTGATGGTTTGACAGGAAATCAAAGGGTGGTCTTTGATTTAATTTGAGCAGGTTCGCGCCCATGTCTCCCACGTACAGGGCCGTCAGCGAACCGGTGTCGCAGCTTAGGCGCTGGAAATGATCGAGCGGCAGCCCAAGGAAATGCGCCACGGCCAGCTTGATCGGGTCGGCATGGAAGACGACGGCCACGATATCCTTTGGCTTGTTGTGTTTTCTGGCAATGCTTTCCAGCGCGTTGACGATGCGCGTCTGCACACTCATAAACGATTCCCCTTCAGGGAAGGTAAAGCGGGAGGGGGAATGCTGGACGATCTTCCAGGCATTCGTCAGTCGCAAAACCTTGAGGGATTTGCCCTGCCATTTACCTACGTCCGCATCCCGCAGACCGGGTTCGGGTACGACCTCGAGACTGCGCGCCCGGGCGATTGGCTCAGCGGTCTCCATGGCCCTCTCGAGTGGACTCGAGTAGACCGCCTTGATCGGGACGTCCTTCAGCGCTTCACCCAGCGCCCGGGCCTGGTCCTGCCCGCGCTCATTGAGATGGATCCCCGCGCTTTGACCGGGGAGCTTGCCCGTTTTTACAAAATCATTTTCACCGTGACGGATCAGTAATAAGAGAGGCATGATTCCCTGTTATTTTATTTTTCTCTTCATCTCTTGTATCTTTTCTTCGCTCATCGCCGGAATATTCTCCACTTTCGTGATTCCAAGCGCCCTGCGCTGTGCCTCGCGCCACATCTCGAGCCGGGCAGTCACCTGGGCCTCATATCCCTCCTGGGAGGGCTGGTAGAAATAGGTACCCAGCAATCTCTTGGGTAAGTACTGCTGCGGCGTAAAGTGTCCTTCCTGCTCATGCGGATAGACATAATCCTTGCCGTGGCCCATCGCGGCGGCATCGCGGTTGCCGTCCATGAGGTGGCGGGGCACAGAGACCTGTCCCTCCTCTTCGATCTTTTTCATCGCAGTGAAATAGGCGCCGGCGCTGTTGGACTTGGGCGCAGTGGCAAGATAAAGGGTGGCTTCCACAAGGGGGTAGATGCCTTCCGGCAGGCCGATGTAATCGAAAGCCTGTGCAGCGGACGAGGCAACGACAAGTCCCAGCGGGTCGGCCAGGCCGATATCTTCGCCTGCAAGAATGATCAGGCGGCGGATGATGAACTTCGGGTCTTCGCCGGCATAGATCATTTTCGCCAGCCAGTACAGCGCCGCATCCGGGTCACTGCCTCGCACAGACTTGATGAAGGCGCTGATCGTATCGTAATGCGCATCGCCGTCCTTGTCATAGAGCACGGCCCGGCGCTGGATCGATTCCTGGGCTACGTCCAGCGTGATATGGATCACACCCTTCTTATCCGGCGGCGTGGACTCCACGGCCAGCTCGATGGCATTAAGGGCATTGCGAGCGTCGCCGGAAGCCACGTCGATCAAATGGGCGCGGGCATCCGCGTCGATTTTGATACGCTTGTCCCCATAGCCGCGCTCCTTGTCCGCCAGTGCCCGGTCGATCAAGATTCCGGTCTCCTCCTGGTTCAGGTTCCGCAGCTGGAAGACTCGCGAGCGCGAGATCAGGGCTTTGATGACCTCAAAATACGGGTTCTCGGTCGTGGCCCCGATTAGGGTAAACGTTCCATTCTCGACGTGCGGCAGGAGAGCGTCCTGCTGCGCTTTATTCCAGCGATGGACCTCGTCCACGAACAGGATGGTGCGCATGTTGTGCAGCCGCCGCCGTTCCAAAGCTTCCTCAATGATCACTCGCAGATCGGCCTTGCCCGCCAGGATGGCCGAGATGGTGACAAAATGGCTTTTTGTCGTATTAGCGATGACCTGGGCAAGTGTGGTCTTGCCGGTTCCGGGCGGTCCCCACAGGATAATGGACGAGAACAGCCGGTCTGCTTCGATGGCGCGGCGCAGCAGCTTGCCCTCTCCGACGATGTGTTCCTGTCCGATGTATTCATCCAGAGTGCGCGGGCGCATGCGCGCGGCCAGCGGCGCCTCCTGCTTCATGCGTTCCCGCATGGCATGGTCGAAAAGATCGTCGGTCATGGGGTGATTATACGTTATCCAGGTGGACACTGAACCGAAAAAGGGCTGTATGAGACAGCCCTTTTTCATGAATGGCTGAACGATCACTAGCCTTTCTCGACCGGGTTGGCTCCCGTACCCCGCAAATTCACAGTTTTCTTCAGGATATCGAACCAGAAGGGAGCCCCCTGTCGTGCAGCCAGTGCTGTCAGGAATATCCCACCCAGCTTGATCGCAAGATTCATCTCACTGGTTGCCTGCGGGGGGA
>DATAKV010000079.1:0-3969 GCA_036261375.1 Anaerolineales bacterium | reverse complement strand
ATGCTCGATCTCATATTTGCCAAGGCAAAGTATGCGGAGGAGCTGAAGGCGAGCGAACCGGTTCTGCATAAAACACCAGCAATCAGCCGCCGGCGGTCAGAGAGAAATGAAGACCAGGAGACACCGTCCACCGTCCATCGTCCATCGTCCATAATATTAATGCAGGCCCGACATCCACTGCTCGATCCAAATACGGTTGTTCCCATCGATGTCGATCCCCGGCCGGGGACGCGGGCGATCATCATCACCGGGCCGAACACGGGCGGCAAGACCGTCTCCTTGAAAACAGTGGGGCTGCTGGTGCTGATGGCCCAGAGCGGACTACACATCCCGGCCCGGAGCGGCTCGGAGCTGCCGTTCTTCCACGCCGTCTATGCCGACATCGGCGACGAGCAGTCCATCGAGCAGTCGCTCAGCACATTCAGCGGCCACATCACCAACATTATCCGCATCCTGAAGCAGATCGATGCCCGCTCGCTGGTCATCTTCGACGAGCTGGGGGCAGGCACCGATCCGCAGGAGGGCGCGGCGCTGGCGCGGGCCATCCTGAAATACCTGCTCGAAAGCGGATGCACGACTCTGGTCGCGACCCACTATCCGGAGCTCAAAACATATGCCCATTCCACCGAGGGCGTTGTCAACGCCTCGCTTGAGTTCGACGTTAAAACCCTGCGCCCTACCTATCGCCTGACCATCGGCCTTCCAGGCAGGTCCAACGCGCTGCTGATCGCCCAGCGGCTCGGGCTGTCGCAGGAGATCATCGAAACCGCCAAATCGGAAATCAACCCCGAAGACCTGCGCGCCGACAAGCTGCTGGACGACATCCGCAAGGAGCGCAACCGCACCTCACGCGAGCGC
Source organism: Anaerolineales bacterium (assembly GCA_036261375.1). Taxonomy (GTDB): domain Bacteria; phylum Chloroflexota; class Anaerolineae; order Anaerolineales; family Villigracilaceae; genus Defluviilinea. The sequence continues at coordinate 3,111 of DATAKV010000079.1, read as the reverse complement.
CAGAAACTGGAAAAGGCGCGCGATAAACTCGAAGCACAGACCAGGGAGATCGAAAAGCGGCTCGAAAAGATCGAGGACGAGCGCCGTGAAGTGCTTGCCAAAGCAAGAGCAGAAGGCGAGCTCGAAGTGGCGGTGCTGAAGAGGAATATCGAGGCGCTCAGGTCCCAGCTCAAAAAAGCCAGGCAGCCGCTCGAAGCCCTGAAACAGATCGAAGAAAAGGTGGAAGAGATCGAGGCGAATGTCGAAGCGCCGGTGGTGAGACGGAGGACGATGGACAATAGACCATCGTCCATTGTCCATCGTCCATTGTCATTGGGTGAGCGGGTGACCGTTAGTACCCTGAACGCGGAGGGCGTGATCACCGCCCTGGGCGAGTCGGATGCCGAGGTGCAAGTAGGAAGCCTGCGCGTGCGGGCGCGCCTGGTCGATCTGATCCGCAAAGGGCAGGATGAAGAACCTTCAGGCGAAAAGCGGGTAGAAGAGAAGAAAGTACAGACGGAGGGCGGCGGCCGCGCAGCCTTGAGCGGGACCAAATCTCCCGGCCTCGAATTGAACCTGCGCGGCAAGCTGGTGGAGGATGGGCTCGAGGACCTCGAGCGTTATCTGGAGCGGGCTTTTTCGGCAGGACTGCTGTTCGTGCGCATCGTCCACGGCAAAGGGACGGGACGAATGCGCGAAGCCGTCCGTAACGCGTTGAAGGACAGCCCGTATGTCTCCTCGTTCGAGGAACCCAAGGAAAACGAAGGCGGGTCGGGGGTGACGGTGGCAAAGATCGCGAAATGATTTTGTAGAGACGGTGCGTGCACCGTCTCTACAAAATCATTGTTTTGTCGCCACCCGCCAGACCACATTCAATGCCTCCAATCCGGTCATGCGGTGGATCTCGAGAGCCGGTTCGGTCAGGTAGATATCGCCCTGCAGCGGGCGGTCGCTGCGGGTATAGAGGCCGCGATTGGGGAGGTCGGAGACCGCGGCCCAGAAATTCCAGAGAGGCAAGTCGTACTCAGAGGCGAGCATCCACATATCGCGGTTGATGCGCTCATCCTTCTCGCGGTTATCCGCCTTGGTCGCCAGGATCGGCACCACGCCTTCATCCATCAACTGCAGGATGATCTCGCGCAGGTATTCGGTGTTGCGCGATTCGAAGTGAGTCCCCACTTGAATGATGACAAACGATGGCCGGTGAACGCGCAGCTCGCACTCGACGGGCGTCTCGGCAAACGAACAGCCATACTCGCCGCGGTGCCACTGCGTCCACAGCAGAGAGCCGGGTGTGGTCCCATCCTGGGAGGTGGAGCTTTCGCGGGTAAAGGATCCCTGGAAGTTTTCCACCACTTCCTGCAGCTCCGGCGACAGGCGCGCGACCACAGCTTCATCGGTTTCGAAGACACCGAAGAATTCCTCCGGCCGGGTCTGGCAGTCGCCAAAGATCGAGAAGGCGTTCGGATCGTTGCCGAGTCTCTGTCCATACTCATAGATGGCGCTGATGCTTGGATCCACGGTCGGGATGACAGGCTGCTCCTTCCAGGCGTCGAGGTCGAAGGATGGGATGCTCGGGTCCGGAGTCAGCGATGGCTTTGGGCTGGGTAAAGCAATCGTTGCCGGTCGTGGAGTCCGGGAGGGCACAGCGGTGAAGAATTGAACACTCGACATTTGTGCCTTGGATGGCAAAGCCGTTGGCGAGGGAAAAGATTGGACCGGGGCGGCAGTCGTGGCTTCCGAACCACAGGCGGCCAGAACTATGCAAAACACAATATTGATAAAGCGCTTCATTGGGCCGAGTATATCCACTTTAAATTAAGTGGCGATGAATTTTATGCTACACTACCCGCCATGAGCTACCAGGGACTCCTTCACAAATACGGCCAATTGCTCGACCTCCCGCCTCACACGAAGCCTGTCAGCCTGCTCGAAGGCAATACACCTCTGATCAAAGCGCAGGCCTTGTCTCGCCAGCTTGGCGGCGGATTTGAGCTATTCATCAAGTATGAAGGCCTGAATCCGACCGGTTCATTCAAGGATCGCGGCATGACCGCGGCGATCAGCGAGGCGCTGGGCAGCGGAGCAAAAACAGTCATCTGCGCTTCGACGGGCAATACGGCCGCCTCCGCCGCAGCCTATGCCGCCCGGGCCGGGATGAAGTCCATTGTGCTGATCCCCCAGGGCAAGGTCGCGGCGGGGAAGCTCGCCGGCGCGGTCGCCTATGGCGCGCAGGTCATCCAGATCGACGGCTCGTTCGACGATGCGCTGACGATGGTCGTGGAGATCACCAACAGGCATCCCATCTGCCTGGTGAACTCGATCAATCCCTACCGCATCGAGGGACAGAAAACATCGGCCTTCGAGATCTGCGATGTGCTCGAGTCGGCGCCGGACTGGTTGTGTCTGCCGGTCGGGAATGCAGGCAACATCACCTCCTATTGGGGAGGTTTCCAGCAGTACAATGAGTTGAAATCGACCGGCCTGCCGCAGGTGCTGGGCGTCCAGGCGGCGGGGTCAGCTCCGCTGGTAGTAGGCCACCCGATCGAGCATCCGGAAACCGTCGCTACGGCCATCCGCATCGGAAAGCCGGCACGCGGCGAACAGGCCCTGCAGGCTGCGGAAGAATCCCACGGCCGGATCATCGCTGCTACTGATGAGCAAATCCTGAACATGCAAAATTTGCTGGCCTCCCTCGAAGGGATCTGGGTGGAACCGGCCTCCGCGGCCGGGCTGGCCGGGCTGGCGCTTGAGATTGAAAGTGGCAGGTTGAAGGCTGCAGGCAAGCGCATAGTTGCCATCTGCACCGGTCATGGCTTGAAGGACCCGGATATCATTACCCGGGATATGGAAAAGCCGCACCTCGTGCCGCCGAAGCTGGACGCGCTGGAAGAAATCATCCTTCAATAATCACCTGCAGAAACTCTGAGTCTCCGCGGTTCGTCACCATGAACAACATCACCGTCAAAGTCCCCGCCACCTCCGCCAACCTGGGACCCGGGTTCGATTCTCTGGGCCTGGCGCTCGATCTGTGGAACGAGTCTACATTCGAGCCTGCGGATGATTTCACGGTATATGTCGAAGGTGAAGGGAAAGGAAGAGTTTCCCAGGGCAGAAACAACCTGATCGTCC
>DATAKV010000068.1:0-3845 GCA_036261375.1 Anaerolineales bacterium | reverse complement strand
GGGGAGTACCATACCTGTCTGCGAACATCACTTCGCGCTGCAGATCGCCGATGATGCTCTTTCGATTGGGGATGAAGGTCAGAGCGTCGGTGTGGGACACCTCGTCCGCCTGGGCAAGTACCGCCTGGAGCTCGGTCTCCTTGATCGCCAGTGAACGCTTGATCTTCTCCAATTCAGCCGTGATCGTTTGCAGGTCCGCCACAGCGTGGACAGGCTCGGCGATGAACAGAACCCGGTCCCCGGGCAGAGGGATAAAGAATGATGAGAAATCGCCCCAGCGCTTCACCCAGGCAAACTCCAGGTTCGCCTGTTTGCGGGTGCGTTCCCTGAGGCTGTTTTTCAAGAACTCGTCAAACAGCACCCTGCTAGGCGAAGACAAGAACTCCTTCACTGTGCTGCCCGAAGTAAGGTCCGGTTTGAGCTGGGAGAAGGAGGTATTCCACGAAAGCAGTTTTCCATGCGAGTCGAGGATCGCCACGAGCGAGCTTGTTGCTTCCAGAAAAGGTTCGACCCCGCACTGTGCAAACCAGCCGGCCAGTTCCTGGAACCCTTCCGGTTTAGCGGGCACCGCGCCTCCCAAACTGGCGTTCCAGCATGTCCACCGAAAGATGGATCATCGTCGGCCGGCCGTGCGGGCAGGTGCGCGGCGAGGCACAGGCTTCCAGGTCGAAGAGCAGGGCCCGCTGTTCCTCCAGGGAAAGGATCTGCCCCGCCTTGACCGCCATCCGCTTGCAAACGCGCGCTGCCAGGCGGGCTTCGATCTCGTTCTGCAGGGGCGCTTCATCCTCTTCGAAATCCTCCACCAGGGCCCGCAGCGCCGCCGATGGGTCACTCCCGCTGAACAGGGCCGGCAGGGCACGGACCTGGAAGGTGTTCGGCCCGAACTCCTCCACGTCGAAACCGAATCGGTGAAGGATCGGTAACTGATTAAGTAATATCTGGCTCGACGGCGGCGGAAGAGTGACCACAACCGGGGTCAGCAGCGACTGCGATGGGATGTTCTTCACGGCATGCTGTGACATCAGTTTTTCAAACAGTACCCGCTCGTGAGCCGCGTGCTGGTCCACCAGATACAGTCCATCAGGACCTTCTGCCACAAGGTACGTTGCGCCGATCTGGCCGATCAGGCGCAGGAGAGGAACGGAAGGCTGGAAGCTGGCTGCGGCGGATTGGGTCTGGAGAGGCGGCTGATCGTGAGCCACTGACGACAGCTCCCTGTCCCCTGAAACCTGATCGCTACCAATCGGCTCATCATGGCCGATGCTCCAATCCAGGCCGATATGACTCACCGGCTCACCCTGGACCGTACGGGTCAGGCCCCACAGGGACGATGCAACGTTCGGGACAGGCGAGTATGCCAGCAGTGCCTTGCGTGCCGAGCGCTGGACGAAGCTGAAGACCTGGTCCTGGTTGCGGAAGCGCACTTCGGCCTTGGCCGGGTGGACGTTTACATCCACCTGCCCGGGATGGAGCTCGAGGAACAGGGCCGTCATGGGATAGCGGCCAACCATCAACAGGGTGTGATACGCCTGCAGAAGTGCGGTTGTAAGGGCCACATCGTGCACCCAGCGGCCGTTGATAAAAAAAGTGATCTCACGGCGGTTCGAGCGCGTCAGGGTTGTCGGGCTGATGAAACCGGTCAGCCGGTAGTTCTCTTCCTCAGACAGGATCTCGAGCATCTGACGGGCCGTGTCGACGCCGTGCAGGGCGGCGAGAATGGAGCGCCTGTCGCCGTCACCGGCTGTCTGCAGGGTGAGATTCCTGCCATCGGATAATTTGAATCGTATATGGGGATAAGCCAGCGCATAGCGCGTCACCAGCTGGTCGATCGCCCGGCGCTCGGTGATATCGGATTTTAAGAATTTCAAGCGGGCCGGAACGTTATAAAACAAATCCTCCACACGGACGGTGGTGCCAGCGGTTGTCCCCACCCGTTCTAACCGGCCGGGGACGCCGCCCTCCACTCGGATGCGTGCACCTTCAAGCTCAGCCTGCACACAGGAGGTGATCGTCATCCGCGAAACGGAGCCGATCGACGCCAGGGCCTCGCCTCGGAACCCAAGCGTGGAGATGGAGAACAGGTCATCGGAGCGGACCAGCTTGGAGGTCGCATGACGGGCGATCGCCAGTTCCAACTCTGCGGAGGGGATACCGCAGCCGTCATCTGCCACCTCGATCAATTTCTTCCCCGCCTCTTCGATCGTGATCGTAATGGACCGAGCTCCGGCATCCAGGGAGTTTTCCAGGAGCTCCTTCACCACGGACGCAGGCCGCTCGATCACCTCTCCGGCAGCGATCTGGGATGCCACTTCTGAGGAAAGCAGTCGAATAGGCATGCTGGGATTATAACCGTACGATGGATATAATTATCGGCGAGCAGAGAGAACATTCACTCTCTATTAATGACACTTTTGTGAGCTTACAACAGGTGAAATGTTGAAACCGTTCCTATCTTATTTATGGGTCATTGTTCTGGTACTGGCTTCCTGCAGCCTGCCCGCCCAGGCGCCGACCCCCATCTCGACAACGATCCCGACCCTCACCGCGACCGCCATTCCGCCTCCCAAGGCGACAGCCAGCCTGCTGCCAACGATCTCACCCACTCCCGATCCCTATTACAGCTGGAGCAACGCCTATCTCCGCTCACGGACCTATGGCGGCGGTCAGGTCGAATTCCTTGAAGTGATGGACCAGAACCTGTACTTCACGCGCTATCTGATCCGCTATCCCAGCGACGGACTCAATATTTACGGTTTCGCCAACATCCCGAACGATGAAGAGATTCATCCGGTGATTATAGCCTTGCATGGCTACATCGATCCGGCCGTCTACAATACACTCGATTACACCACCCGCTACGCCGATGCCCTTGCCACCGCAGGCTATATCGTCCTGCATCCCAACCTGCGCGGCTACCGCCCTTCGGACGATGGAGAGAACCTGTTCCGCGTGGGTATGGCGATCGATGTCTTAAATTTGATCGACATCGTCCAGACGCAAAGCGCAGGGACCGACCCATTAAAGAACGCGAATCCTGCTTCCATTGGCCTGTGGGGACACAGCATGGGAGGCGGCATCTCGACCCGCGTCATCACGGTTAGCAATGATGTCAAAGCAGCCGTGCTGTATGCAGCCATGACCGGGGACGAACAGACCAACTATGCCGCCATCCGCGAATGGTCCGGGCAGGAGCGCGGGATCGAGGAGCTGAATATCCCAGTAGAGGCCCTGAGCAGTATCTCACCCATCTATTTCTTCGATAACATCAGCGCTGCAGTCAGCATCCATCACGGCACCGCCGACGAGCTGGTGCCGATGAGCTGGTCGGTCACCACCTGTGAGAGCCTGAACCTGCTGGGCAAGAACGTGGAATGTCTTTACTATGAGGATATGCCGCACACCTTCTACGGGCAGGGCGATGAGCAGTTCATCCAGAACAGCATCGATTTTTTCAACCGCCATTTGAAATAAGTTCCACCTTCGCCGGGTTATAATTTTCGTTATGCGATTTTCGACACTCTTTTTCGATCTCGACGATACGCTCTATCCCTCCTCGAGCGGACTGTGGCATGCGATCAAGGAGCGCATGACCCGTTACATGCTGGAAAGAATGGCCATCCCGGAAGCGGATGTGCCCCTGTTACGCGAGCAGTATTTCAAAATGTACGGGACCACCCTGCGCGGCCTCCAGGAACGCCACAACGTGGATACGGAGGACTACCTGGCCTATGTCCATGACGTGCCGCTCACCGAATTCCTCAAGCCGGACCCGGTCGTGCGGGAGGTGATCGCCTCTTTGCCGACCCGCAACCTGGTCTTCACCAACGCCGATGCCAACCACGCCT
>DATAKV010000066.1:0-4582 GCA_036261375.1 Anaerolineales bacterium | reverse complement strand
TATCCCGGGTATTGAACGGCAAGCTGGACGTGGCGAGCGACACCCAGGACCGCATCCGTTCGGTGATCGACGACCTGGGGTATACGACAAACCTTGCCGCCCGCAGCATGCGCAGTTTCAAAAAGAATATGGTGGGACTGATCATGCCGGATATCGCCTATCCGTTCGCCATCGAAGTGATGAAGGGGGTCAACCGGGCGATCGCCGAATCCGAGTTCGACTTGCTGGTATACACCACTGGTGATGTGCGCAAGAGCGGCAGAGCCTCCCACGAACAAAAGTATGTCTCCCTGCTCAATAATTCCATAACCGACGGCGTGGTGATTGTCGCCCCCGTGACGGCCGAGTTCTCGACCGATGCTCCGATCGTGTCCATCGATCCATTAATGAGCAATCCCAAGTATGCCTCCGTCCACGCCACCAACTACCAGGGCGCCAGCGACGCGATGAACTACCTGTTAAGTCTGGGGCACCGGCGGATTGGTTTCATCAGCGGACGCGGCGAGCTGGAAAGCTCCACCCGCCGCTTAAAAGGCTACCGTGACAGCCTGGGGAATGCGGGTATCGGCGTGGATGAGCGACTGATCGCCTCGGGCGATTACACCACCGAAACAGGCGTCAAATGCGCCAGGCAGCTGCTGTCTTTGGAGGATCCACCTACGGCGATCTTTGCCTCCAACGACCAGACGGCCATGGGTGTTTACCAGGCCGCCCAGGAGATGGGGCTGCGCATCCCGGAGGATCTTTCGGTGGTCGGATTCGACAACATCATGGAATCCAAATATATGGGATTGACCACCGTGGACCAGTTCATTTCAGAGATGGGATTCGTCGCGACCCGGATGCTCATCCAGCTCATCAACGGCGAGCAGCTCGAGACTCAAACCTATAAGACGCAGACCCGGCTCGTGATCCGCAGCTCCTGCCAGCCTGTAAAAGCAGCGGGAAACGGACACAGCCGACCCCCATCGAAGAGATCGAAAGACACGAAGACTTCATCGGGAAGGAGGTGAGCAGATCATCGATTCGATACAAAATTGCAGGCCTTCTCTTCGACCCTGAACAGATGGAAGGAAGACCTGCGCATTCGTGAGGAGTTTTCCTCCGCACGCGGCTAGTATAACCTACGAAAAACCTACAAGGAGAAGAAATGTCCCGCAAGATCTACATGATTTTGAGCCTTCTGCTCATTGCCTCGTTCGCGCTGACCGCCTGTGGCGCAGCCCCGACCGAGGCGCCCGTCCCTGACGTGGAAGAACCTGCGGCAACCTCGGAGCCGGCTGAGCCCGAGGAGCCTGCAGCGACGGAAGCGGCCGCGGCTGAGCCTGTCACGATCACCTGGTGGCATATCACTACCAAAGACCCGGGCCTTACAGACTGGCAGACGATGGCCGACGATTATATGGCGGCTCATCCGAATGTCACTATTGAGATCACCGTCCTCGAGAACGAGGCCTTCAAGACGAAGCTGACCACCGTGATGCAATCCGGTGATCCCCCGGACATCTTCCAGAGCTGGGGCGGCGGCACATTCAACCAGCAGGTCGAAGCCGGTCTGCTGAAGGACATTACCGCCGATCTTGACGCCGATCCTGCCTGGAAGGACAGCTTTGCACCCGGCGCGCTGGGCGTCTACAGCTACCAGGGCAAGAACTATGGCGTGCCGTGGGATATGGGCATGGTGGGTTTCTGGTACAACAAAGACCTCTTCGAACAGGCAGGCATCGATGCTCCTCCGGCGACCTGGTCTGAGTTCCTCGAGGATGTGCAGGCGCTGAAAGACGCCGGCATTACTCCGATCTCGATCGGCGAAGGTGACAAATGGCCCGGCATGCACTTCTGGAACTACCTCGCCACGCGCATCTGCGGCCAGGAAAAATTCGAAGCCGCCATGGCCCGGACCGGTTCCTTTACCGATCCCTGCTTTGTCGAAGCCGGAGTCAAGCTCCAGGAACTGCTCGCCCTTGAGCCCTTCCAGGATGGTTTCCTGGGCGCTACTCATGATGAAATGCAGGCCACCTTTGGCAACGGCAAGGCGGCGATGGAACTCTCCGGCCAGTGGGCTCCCTCCACGCAGGCTGCCAACGCTGCCGATCAGGTGGGCGTTGCTAACCTGGGCCTGTTCGGCTTCCCGGCTGTCGAGGGCGGCGCCGGCGCAGGGACCGACGTCGTCGGCGGCGGCAATGGATTTGCGATCGGCAAGAACGCCGAGCCCGAAGCGATCGACTTCGTCAAGTACCTGACCAGCGTCGAGAACCAGACCATCATCGCCGCTAACGGATCGGGTATCCCGGTCGTGAAGGGCTCTGAGCAGGGCCTGACCGACCCCAATATGCTCCAGGTGGCCGAAACCTTCGGCGCGGCGGAGTACTTCCAGCTGTATTACGACCAGTTCCTGCCCCCGGCCACGGGCTCCGTGTTGAATGATTCCGTCCAGGGCTTGTTCGCCGGAACGATGACCCCCGAGCAGGTGGCGCAGGCCGTCGAAGATTCGGTTGCACAGGAAATCCAGTAACCCTGAAAGCGGATGCAGGTGGCCTGTCTGAATCAACCATTCTGCATCTATAAATGAAGAGTCATCGTGGCGCCCGAGCCTCAAACGGCGAGTGCGCCACGATGACTGGAAAGAGCGAGTCGCTTCATGCAGCAACTTCCAGCCATTCCAAACATCCTGAAACTGAAGCGTGTTTCGAGGACCCCTCGCCGTCTTCAGGATACCTTGCTGATCGCCCTGTTCCTGTCGCCCGCCCTGATTCTCTTCCTGCTTTTTGTCATTTATCCCATTTTTCGCTCGATCTATTTCAGCATGTTCGATTGGAATGGCCTGGGCCCCGCAGTGGACTTCGTCGGGCTGGAAAACTTCAAAACGATCCTCACTGACAGAGTGTTTCTCAAGGCACTGGGCAATGTCTTCCTGATCGTGGTGTTCTCGCTCGGCTTGCAGCTGCCCCTGGCACTGGCCCTGGCGGTCATGGTGGGCCGCGACCTGCCCGGGCGCGGCATCTTCCGAACCATATTTTTCCTTCCGTATGTTCTCTCCGAAGTCAACGTCGCGATCATGTGGATGCTGCTCTACAACACCGATCCGGACCGCGGCCTGCTCAACGCGGTGATCGTCGGCCTGGGTGGGCAGACGGTTGCCTGGCTGGGCGATACGAGCGTTGTCCTGCTGGCCGTGTTCATTGCCCTGACCTGGAAATATTTCGGCTTTCATATGCTGTTGTATCTGGCCGGGCTGCAGAACATCCCCGTCGAGCTGGAGGAGGCTGCCCGCATCGACGGCGCCAACAGCTTCCAGAATTTCTTCTTCATTACCCTGCCTTTGCTGGGCAGCACGATCCGCACGTCCGTGTATCTGTCTGTGCTTGGCTCGATCCAGCAGTTCATCCTGGTCTGGATCATGACCAAGGGCGGACCGGTCAATGCCAGTGAGACGCTGGCGACCTATATGTATCGCTTCGGGTTTGTGCGCTTCCAGCTGGGCTACGGTTCGGCGGTTGCGATATATATGTTCCTGATCTGCCTGGCTTTTTCGCTGATCTACCAGCGCTTATCCCGCCAGCCCGATTATCTGACCGGTCTTTAGAAGGACTTGCCGATGGCAACCTATGCTGCAGCTCCACGCTCACGCCGGTCGAATAAGATCGTCGTCCGGTCGATCCAGTATTTCATTCTCTTCATTGTTGTGGGGATCATGTTCGTGCCGATCGTGATCCTGATCTTCGGCAGCCTCAAGACGACCGGTGAGATGTATTCCCAGCCGTACACCATACCCAGCCCGCCGCACTGGGAGAACCTGTGGGGAGTGCTCTCCACGCCCACGTTCTGGACCATGCTGCGCAACAGCGTCATTGTGATGATCGGAACGACAGCCGGCGTGGTCTTTGTCTGTGGGCTGGCGGCTTTTGTGTTTGCACGTCTCGATTTCCGCGGCAAGGGCTGGCTCTTCAACCTGTTTACCATGGGACTGATGTTCCCGATCAACGTGGCGATCCTGCCGGTCTATTTTGTTCTGCGCCAGTTGAACGAAAATAACATTCCGCTGATCGATTCCCTGTGGGGTGTCGTCCTGGTGCAGCTGGCCTTCCAGATATCCGGCAACATCCTGATCCTGCGCGGCTTCTTTACCTCCATCCCGTCTGAATTGCAGGATGCCGCTTACATCGATGGCTGTAACAACTTCGATTTCTTCTGGCGCATCCTGCTCCCGCTGGCGCGCCCGGCCCTGGCAGCTGTCGCCGCGCTGACCATGATCGTCAGCTGGAATGACCTGCTTGTGCCGCTTGTGGTCTTGAACAGCGATGAGCTCTGGACCCTGCCCCTGGGCACCATGCAATTTCAAGGTCAATACGCAACGGACCTGGCTCTGGTCTCAGCGTTTGTGGTGCTCTCTTCCATCCCAACTGTCATCTTCTATATTTTTGCGGAGCGGCAGATCGTGTCGGGCCTCACGGCGGGCGCGGTCAAAGGCTGATGATCCCACCCTGGGATCACGATCTGAAAGTACCATGCGGCGTATCGCGTTTTTGACCCTTGTCCTTGCACTGGCCACCAGTCTGGTGAGCTGTTCCAAGGCGTCCCC
>DATAKV010000059.1:0-7569 GCA_036261375.1 Anaerolineales bacterium | reverse complement strand
GCTTCGCAGTTCAAAATATTGACGGCATTCTCGAGAATGTAACGCAGGAGCGGTTCCTGCTCGAGCGTGGAAGTAAGCTGGCGCGTGATTTCATTCAACGTAGAGAGCTGGTGAGCGCGCTGCTGTGTCTCCTGCAGCAGGCGGGCTTTTACAATGGCACCGACCGTCTGATCTGCGATGGCTTGCAGCAAGTCGAGCTGGGCACGCGTATAGGTCACGGTGGCGTCGCTGCTGCCGATGCTGAGCGCCCCCATGGTCTCGGCACCGGAATTGAGCGGGACCCCCATCCATGCATAGATGCCCTGCGCAGAGGGCGTAACGTTCCTGATCTGGCATTCACGCACATAATCCTGTGTCAGGATCGTTCTGCCCTTGCGGATGATCTCGGGACCGAGCCCCAGGCTTGGGGGCAGCGGCTGGTTTTCGAGATTGGTTATCCGCTCGTTATCGTCGACCCGGAAGGCGTGGTAGAAGTAGTTGGCTGCCTTGTTATAGAGTGTGATGTGAAACAGGGAGGAAGGAATGATTTGCGATGCCTGAGCGAAGATCAGCTCGAGCACATCGTCGAAGGTCAGGGTCACGTTCACGCCCTGAGAGACACGCGTCAGGGCATTCATCTCCTGGACCCGGCGCTCCAGGTCAACAACGGTCTGGACGCGCGAGATGGCAACCGAGGCCTGGTCTGCCAGGTTATCGAGGAAATCCAGGTCCTTGGGGGTATAGACACTCCCCGAGCGCGGCGATCCCAGTGCCAGCCAGCCCACCGGACGATCTTCTCCCGGGAGGGCGACAAACAGCCTGGCGCCGAGAAGCGACAGCCGTGCTTCATCGCCCCGCAGAAGCGTCGGAGGGTTGATCATATCCAGATAAAGCGGGATGCTCTCTTTCTGGAAATACTGGACGAGCGGACTGCCCGATGCAAAGCGGATATCGCTGGTCGAACGGCCGCTGCCGTTGGCCAGGGCGACATACTGGTCGTTGAGCGAATCATAGGTGTAGATGTGGAACCGCTCGGGAACCAGGCTGCTGGATACCTGCTCACGCAGTACACGGCCGATCGTATTCAAATCCAGGGCATTGGTCAGCTCGTGGCTGAAACTTCGCAGCCGCTCCTCGTAGGCCCGCTGGCCGCGGAAGAAAATGCTGTCGATCAGCGCCTGGAGCCAGGTCCGGATGGGGTCGAGAAAGACCGCGATCAAAAAGACCAGGCCGCCGATCAGGAACGGGTTGTTGGACGGCATGCGGCTCGACAGCAGCAATCCCAGGCCGCTGACCAGCAGCCCGTAGGCCGAGATCACAAGAATCGTCAGCAGGGAATACATCAGGCCCTGACGCAGCCAGTGGTCGGTGCGCAGCAGCCGGAAGCGCAGGATCACATATCCATTGGCAAGCGGGAAGAAGATGAAGAATATGAAGAGATAGGGATTGAACGGCGCCGATCCCCCGCGCGCCGTCACCCAGGACGAGTACAGGATCCAGCCAACGATCGGACCAAAGGCCAGCACGGCCCCGATCAGGATCGTGCGCGCCTGGTTCTTGACCACCGGTGAAAGTGAGAAAAAGGCACGGTAAGCCAGCGCGCCAAAATAGAACAGGCCCGACAGGCCGACAAAGATATAGATGTTACGCCAGGCGCCAAAGTAGGCGGTCGGGTTCTCGTAATCGTACAGCACCCGGTAGGCATTGAGTGTCAGGACGATCGCGATCGCAAAACCGATCCAGCGCAGATACGGGCGCCGGAACAGGACGCGTGCCTCCTGCGGGAAAACCAGGCCCAGACCGATCAACGCGCCTCCTGAGAGGGCCACCGCCAGGGTCCACAGGGAAGGAAAGTTATGGGAGGTATACAGGTCGAACAATCCGCCAACGACGATCGCCATTGAGGATGTCAGGACTGAAAACGTCCGTCCGGCAGGCTCGCTGCGGCGCAGGCCAAAGATCCATAAACTGATGATGAGGAAGACGAGGCTGAGGAAAGCCGGGATGACAAAATAGGAAAGCTGATCGATCCCCGGCAGGGTTCGGAGTGTGACATCCGCCTGCTTCAACTCTCCACCCGGGGTACGCATGACCACAGGCACGGTCTGGCCCACGTGCAGTGTCTCCAGCGTCTCGCGCAGGTCCGTAGCATTGGAGCTCGGTCTGTCCGCGACCGAGACCAACTGGTGACCCACGAAACCCTGTTCATGCAGCGTCCATTGCTTTCCAGCTTCGCGCGTCCCCACTTCAGTTAACACCATGGTCTGCTCGAAGAATCCGCCGAGAAAGGGGCTGCTTAACCAGGCGTACGCTGAGAACAGTGACACAATGAACACTATGACTGCCAGGATCTGATAGACGCCGACAAGTGCCTGTGTCACTGTACTTGTAATGGAGTTAAAGCGTTCCGGTTGTTGCATAGCGTAGCTGACCATCGATTTTGAAATTTTACTCTACATACGCCCTCAAAAACTATGGTACTTTCATGACAAAGGTGTAAGGCCCCTATAAAGCAATCTCCCGCAAGTGGAAACTTGCGGGAGATTTGTATCGAGTGCTAAATGTCCAGGTTGCGGACTGCCTTGGCGTGGGTCTGGATGAACTTGCGGCGCGGGTCGACCGCGTCGCCCATCAGCATGTCGAAGGTGCGGTCGGACTCGGCTGCGTCCTCGATCGTGACGAGCAGCAGGGTCCGGTTCTCCGGGTTCATGGTGGTCTCCCAGAGCTGTGTGGGATTCATCTCACCCAGACCCTTATAGCGCTGCAGGGCGGCTTTCTCACCCACTTCCTTGACGATCTTATCCTTTTCCTTCTCGGTATAGGCATATTTGACCTGATTCTTATAGGCAACGCGGAACAGCGGCGGCTGGGCAATGTAGAGATGCCCATCCTCGATCAATTTCGGCATATAGCGGAAGAAGAAGGTCAGCAGCAGCGTGCGAATGTGGCTGCCGTCCACGTCGGCGTCGGTCATGATGATCACGCGTCCATAGCGCAGGCCTTCGACGTCGAAGTTGTCGCCAATGCCCGTACCCAGCGCCGAAATGAGCGCCTTGATCTCGTTGCTCGAGAGGATCTTGTCGAGGCGGGCGCGCTCGGTGTTCATGATCTTGCCGCGCAACGGCAGGATGGCCTGGAAGTGGCGGTCGCGCCCCTGCTTGGCAGAGCCGCCGGCCGAGTCACCTTCCACGATGTAGAGCTCGGTCTTGGACGAATCACGCTCGGAGCAGTCGGCCAGCTTCCCGGGCAGGGTCAGCGACTCGAGCGCCGACTTGCGGATGACCAGCTCGCGGGCCTTCTTGGCGGCATCGCGGGCGCGGGCCGAGGTCAGACACTTGGCAATGATAGCCTTGGCCGCCTGCGGATTTTCCTCAAGGAAGGTGCTAAAACCCTCACCCACCACCTGGGCAACGAAGGTCTGCACCTCGGGGTTCATCAGCTTGACCTTGGTCTGGGACTCGAACTGCGGCTCGGGATGCTTGACCGAGACGATGGCCGTCAGGCCTTCACGGGTATCGTCGCCCGAGAAGTTCGGGTCGGCGTCCTTGAGCAGGCCGTTCTTGCGGGCATAATCGTTGATCACGCGGGTGATGGCCGAGCGCAAACCGGTCAGGTGCGTGCCGCCGTCGATGGTGTTGATCGTGTTGGCAAACGAATAGACCGACTCGGTGTAGGCATCGGTATACTGGATAGCCGCCTCGATACCGATCGCATCGATATCCTTGTCCACATGCACGACCGAATGAATATTCTCGCGATTGCGGTTCAAATAGCGGACGAAGGAGGTCAGCCCGCCTTCGAAGTAGAAGTTCATCTCGCGGTCGTTGCGCTCGTCCAGGAAGCGGATCATCACGCCGCGGGTGACGAACGCCATCTCGCGGAAGCGCTGGACCAGCGTGTCGAAACGGTAATCGATATCTTCGGTGAAGATCTGCTTGTCGAACTTGAACGTCTGTTTGGTGCCGTTCTCGTCCTTGACCTTGCCGATCTGCTTGATCAAGCCCTGGGGGACGCCGCGCTTATAGGTCTGCTGCCAGTGCTTGCCGTCGCGCTTGACCTCGGTCACCATCCACTCGGAAAGGGCATTGACCGCGCTGACGCCCACGCCGTGCAGACCGCCCGATACCTTATAGCCGCCGCCGCCGAACTTGCCGCCGGCGCCGATCACGGTCATGACCACGTCCACGGTTTCCATGGGCTTGCCGGACATGTCGCGTTTGGTGGGATGCGGGCCAACCGGGATACCGCGGCCGTTGTCCTCCACGGTCACACTGCTGTCCTCGTGGATCGTAATGTTGATGCGGGTACAGAAACCCATCAGCGCTTCGTCGATGGCATTGTCGACCACCTCATAAACGAGGTGATGAAGGGCTTTGATGTCGGTGCCGCCCACGTACATACCGGGACGCTTGCGCACATGCTCGATGCCCTCGAGCGCCTGGATGGAACTTACATCATAACTAACTGTATTCTCTTTTTCTTTTGCCACAAAAACCTCCAAAATGTTGCCGCTCCCTCAGGGAGAGGTGTACGAGTGAATGCCTTATGCCTGCCGCGCAGGCGGATTGTTTTTCTGCTGCAGTTTCTCGATGACGACCTGCAGCCAGCTGGTCATATCATGATAATACACAAAACTCGCCGCCAGCAGAGCGGTGGTGATGAATGCGTGACCGGCGATCCCGATCAGGGTCATCCACGAATTCCCATCGGGGACACTCCACAGGTAGTTCAGACCCGTCGAGAGGATGAAGGTGGTGAACACGAACATCGCACTGGTCGGGAGTGTGAAGCGTGCCATTCGGAAACTGCTGTAGATCGACGAAAATGCATTCTGACGGCGGACGAAGATCCCGTGCGGGATAAAGAACAAGGGCACGATCAGCCAAAAGGAGATGAGCACCAGTCCAAACAAGGCGATACTCGCCAGCATAGGGTTGATAAAGGTCAGAACGGTGAGAAGAAGCATGAGAGGTATCGACAGAATTATCAGGAAGAAAAACCACACCAGCGATAGCAGAAGCGTCTGGAAGATCGCCTGCGAAATGCTGATCTCGGCGCCTCTCGCGCCCAGAGCTTTGCCCGATACCCAGCGGAAGTACAGGCCGCCTATCACCCAGCCCGCCAGGACCAGCATGAACATCGTCCCGATCAGGCTGAGCGGCGAACCCACCTGATTAATATCCTGTACGCCCAGCGGGCTTTCCACAGGCATCGTCTTCGCCAGCAGACTCGAGATGCCGATGGGGAACGTCTGCAGTCTCGAGACCAGGCTGAACAGATTGAAGCGCTGCAGCCCCTCATTGAACAGTTCCTGGAAGGCAACCAGTTGCTGGACATCCTCCTGCGAAGCCAATCCCCTCTGCACCCGGGCAAAAGCCAATTGATAGAACGGGCTCAACACCTCACGGATCCCCAGTCGGGGGGCCAGCCACAGGGCGAGGTCCACGATCAGCGGCATTATGATAAGAGCAACATGATTGGAGACGACATCGAACCCTGCCTTAAGGGAACCGATCACGCCCGGGGGAGGAGGGAGGGTTTCGAGCTTCTGCGCGTACATAACCAGCTGATTCTACCATACCGACCGGCTTGGCATCCCCCCCCGGGACAGGTACAATCCAGGTATGGATGAACGCAAATACCTGCCCGATTCCGATCACATCGGCGTTCTCACATCCACGATCTTGCTGGCATTTGCCCTTGCGCGCCTGGTCCAGACTCCCGATTTCAACCTGGAGCTGCAGCTTCCCGGGTTCTACTTCCTGGTTCCCCTGAATGTGACCACGGTAATGAGCCTGCTCACCGCCGGCCTGACCGCCACCGGCATGGACTGGCTGCTGCGCGGCCATCCGGCCCTGAACAAGCGCCCCACCTTTCAGTGGTGGATCCTGCCCACCCTGACCACGTTCGTGGCCGGCCTGCCTCTGTCCATTTTGCCGGATGGAGGCCCCTGGTGGATCGGCTTCGCCATCAGTGGGGTATTCATCTTTTTTGTCTTTCTGGCAGAATATATCGTGGTCGACGCAGACGCTCCCTACTATGCCTCGGCGATGGCGGGGTTGACTGCAATCTCGTACACCCTGTTCTTCATCCTGGCCGTCGCGCTGCGCTACAGCGAGCTGCGGCTCTACATATTAATTCCCACCCTGTTCCTGGCAGCCGGTCTCGCCAGCCTGCGGATCCTGCACCTGCGTTCCAGTGGCCGCTGGGAATATGCCTGGGCGGCAGGCATAGCCTTCGTCTGCATTCAGATCGCGGCGGGTCTGCACTACTGGCCGATTTCTCCCATTCAGTTCGGGTTGATGCTGGTCGGTCCGCTTTATGGGCTGACCAATCTCGCCGCCAACCTGGGGGAAGATCAGCCTGCGCAGCGTGCCGCCATCGAGCCGGCTGTCGCCACGGCATTGTGCTGGGGCGCGGCGATCTTGATCCGCTGAGATGATCTCGCGGTTATCGTTCAGCGTGGGCCAGTATCGTGAAATGCTCGAGCATGTGTCAAAGCATGCTCCACTGGAGGCGTGCGGACTGCTGGCGGGCAGGGAAGCCCGGGTGGAGAAGGTCATTCCGGTACGGAACCAGGCCGAGAGTCCGGTGCGATTCGTGATGGATCCCTATGAGCAGCTGCAAGCCTTCGAGTGGATCGACTTGCACTCGCTGGAACTGCTCGGCATCTTCCATTCGCATCCCGCGGGGCCCGAAACCGTCTCCGCTACCGACATCCGGGAGGCGGCATATGCGGTGGTCCACCTCATCTGGTCGCGGAGCGGGGATGCCTGGAATGTACGCGGCTACTGGATCGAACAGGGACAGGTGCAGGAAGTCACTTTATCCCTGGAAGAGTGAAACCTAATTGAGCCCAACGTGTTACCACTAGTACACCCAATTTCAGGAGAGAGGTAATGATGCAGACCGTGCTCGGGATGGCCCTCGTAGTCGCTGGTTATATCATCGGTTCCATCCCTTTTGGACTGCTGATCGTCAAAGCGAAGACCGGCAAGGATATTCGCCTGGTGGAAAGCGGCCGGACCGGAGGCACTAATGCCGTCCGGGCCGCGGGCTTTGGGGCTGGCCTGCTCACCGCCCTTCTGGATATCTTAAAAGGAACGGCGGCGGTCTGGCTGGCCCAAACGGTGCTTCCTGAAAACCACCTGGTCCATGTTCTTGCCCCGCTGGCCGCGATCCTGGGTCATAATTACTCGCTTTTCCTGATCAGCCGCGACCCGGAAGGAAACCTGAAGTTTCATGGCGGCGCAGGCGGCGCACCGGCCCTGGGGGGCGCCGTGGGTTTGTGGCCATGGATTTTTCCCATCGTGTTCACCGGTGGGGCGTTGATCTGGTTCACCGTGGGCATCGCCTCGCTGACAACCATGTCCATCGGCCTGCTGGTGATCATTGCTTTTGGCATTCAGATCGCGCGCGGAGCCATGGAACCCGTCAACATCTGGTATGGCATTTTAGCCGAGCTGTTCCTGCTCTGGGCGCTGCGGCCCAACATCAAAAAGTTATTTGCCGGGCAGGAACGGGTGGTCAAGTACAGCCTGAATGGCTGGTTAAGAGCCCGGAAGGAAGCAAAGGCCGAAGCGGATAAAA
>DATAKV010000039.1:0-2430 GCA_036261375.1 Anaerolineales bacterium | reverse complement strand
AAAAGTAGAAGAGGAACATATTTTTCTGCTTGCTCATACAAGGTTCTCACACAGCGGATGTCAGTTTTTATGCAGAACCTTCAAAATAAATTCCGCCGTCCGCCTGCCGGAGGTTCCGTCTGTATAAGTGATCTCTTCCTCTATGAATTTCCGGCGTTCCGCGGCGTCAAGAGAGGGATTTTGCAGGTAGAGATTGATCACATCACACAGCTCTCTTTCGTTACTCGCAACTCGTCCCGCTTTGGCTTCGCGGAAACGTTTGTGGGTAGGCCAGTTACCGATCTTCTTCAGCGACAGAGAAAACTTCTTCGGCTTGTTCCACCCACCCGGAACGTCGATCACCGCAGCGACGATCGGCGTGTCGTGGACGGCTGTTTCTACAACCATTGTTGAATAAACGGTCACCAGCACATCCGAATGCGCCATCATGGACGATTTTTCATCCATGTCCTCGCCGCCGTAGTAGCCCAGCGAGCCGCCCAGGGCAACGGGCTTGACAACATGTACATGAGGATATTTTTTCTCAAGCTCGAAGATCCGCTCGCGCTCCTCGGCAAAGATCCTGGGCTTTTCCTGAAAATGGCTGGGGTGCAGGCGGACAAGTAGCTGCGAAGGCTCGGCCAGGGCGTTCGAGGAGACCTGCTTCGCCAGCGCTTCCACGTTGGGATAATTCGGCGCAAAATGGACGAACGAGCAGGCATATGAGATCAGCTTACGGTTCGGGTCCAGGTTGTGCAGTTTGAAGTAGTCTTCCTTCAATAACTGCCACTGCTTCAGGAAATACCCGTCATAGGAGGGGATGCCGCCGATGTGCACGCGCTCTGGATCCCAATCCGAGCCATACACCAGTTCATCCTTTTGGAGCTGCGACCAGCAGGTGGCGTAGTCCATCCACGCGCCGCGGATGGCGTAGCTCGACGGATTATCCCAGCCAACGATGGCTGCCATACTGGGTACATGATGCAGAGCGGCTTCCCGCAACAGGTAGCGGTCCAGCCGCCAGCCCGCGGTCGAGGCGATGACCAGGTCGGGCTTATGCGCGGCGAACAGGTCGGTGTATAGCTTTGGACTAGGGGTGAACCGGCTCTGCGTCCTGACCAGATACTTTCGTGCGAAGGCGAACGTCCGCAAAACCAGTATGGCCAGGCCGGCGGGGATCCAGACCCCCAGGCGGAACTTCCACGAATTCTCCACCCACACTTCCCAGATGTGGCTGTCCATTGCTTCGGTGTTGATCCTCCACGAGCCGCCGACACGCCGCAGGTAGGCGAGCAGCCACTGCAGGCGAGGGCTTACCTTGCTGGCATACGCATTCGCTTCCTTGAGACGCAATCCCTCGAAGGTCAGCCCTGGGCGGGCAAAACGCTGGGCGATGCGATCCCTGGTTTCATCATCCGTCAGGACCACGACCTGCACACCTTCCTCCAGCAGCGTTGGGACAACATCGCTTTGCAGGAAGTAGATGATTGCCATGCCGTGATCGGCGGAGATGAATACTTTTTTAGACATAAGATCGTTTGAACCAAGAAGGAGCGAAGATCACAAAGACCCTTTTCCTTTACATGTTAGGCATGTAGTGAGCTATGAATAATACCAGCTGAAAATTCTGTTATAGAGCGCCAGCAGCATTCTCCTGACCGGACCCACTTCCAGCACACGCCGCTTCCAGCTTGTCCTCTTTTTCCTTTTTACGTTTCCACGTTCCTTCAATTCCCCTCGCAAATAGCCCAGCGTATTCGAGAGGTTCATCGCCAGCGGGTCAGAGACCATCAGCCGCAGCAGGCCAGCATCGTTCATGCGCTTGTCCAGTTGGCGGACCTGGCCCATGGGCTTATCCATGTCGAACGGCAGGAACTGCTGGAGTGTGGACTTGTAAGCCGTGAACTGCCAGTGCGAGGCACCGGCCATAGCCTTCACGCCCTTATATACGATTTTCCAATCCCTGGTCTCTGCATAGACTTTCCTGTTCTCTTCCTCCGTCTGTCCAAGGGAGAGATTGAACTCCAGAAACGTTTCCCAGGGGATGAACTGTCCTTCTTCCAGGATTGCATGTTCTCGCGCCCATTTAAGAGTGGACTCCATAAACTCCGGCGGCGTGCGGAAGGGACGGGCGGTCACCATGCCCACCTCCGGGAAGGTTTCCAGAATTTCCACGGAGCGCGATAACCATTTTGGAGAAAACAGGACATCGCTGTCGGTGTAGGAAACGATCTCACCCGGCGCGCCGGTAAGCATGACATTCCAGGCTCCGCCCTTGCCAACGTTCTTTTCGGAAAGGATTAAGTACTGGATCCGCCCCTCTTCCTTTTCCTTTACCAGGAAGTCACGCACTTCCGGACAGGAGCCATTGTCGAAGACCATTAAGTCGAAGGGCAGGCCTGCATCTCCGCGCATTGATTCAAGTGAGACTTTCAACACATCCAGGGTTTC
>DATAKV010000038.1:0-9310 GCA_036261375.1 Anaerolineales bacterium | reverse complement strand
ACCGCGCGGCGAGGAAGCCACCGCGCTTGCGAATGCCATGATCGAAGAAGCCAGGGCTGTAACTGCCAGCGAAGCCCTGGAGGCCGGCCTGGTCGACGCCGTTGTGGACAACGTCGATGACCTGCTCGAATCGCTGGATGGTATGACCGTCCAGATGAGCGATGGGCCGCGCAGCCTCAACATAGACGGCGCCCACACCGAATCGCTGGACATGAGCTTCATCGAGCAGTTTCTGCTCTTTCTGACTGACCCGAATATTGCGTTCCTACTGCTGGCCATCGGCGTGCAGGCGGTGCTGATCGAGATCTCCAGCCCGGGCGGCTGGGTGGCTGGGTTCATCGGCGCAGTGTGTTTGACTCTGGCAGTTTATGGAATGGGCGTACTGCCGGTTAACTGGTTTGGTATCATTTTCCTGATCATCGCCTTCGTCCTGTTCATCCTGGATATCAAGGCGCCCACTCACGGCGCATTGACAGCTGCCGGTGTGGCCTCGTTTATCATTGGGGCCCTGGTCCTGTTCAATTCGCCGGGCACACCGCAATTCCAGCAGGTGTCGGTCCCGCTGGTGGTTGCCACGGGATTCATCATCGGCCTGATGTTCCTGGTCATTTTGATGTTTGCCCTACGTGCCTTAAAACATATACCCAGCATGGGAGTTCCTACCCTGATCGGCAAAGTGGGAACTGCTAAATCCCTGGTCGGCGATACTGGCGGTCAGGTCCAGCTGGGCTCGGAGTTGTGGAGCGCAGAAGCGGCCGACAGTGCCGAACCCATCGGTAAGGGCGACCGAGTGGAAGTCGTCGAAGTGAAAGGTTTGCGATTGAAGGTTAGGAAGATAAAATAACATACCCGCTCCCAGCACAGTCCCCGGCGCTGGATTTTCCAGTAAATACGCCGCGGGGGACGGCGGCTTGAGCAGAAACAACTAAGGATCTTATGCCCGTTACACCTACAAGAGACCGTGTCATCCCAGAATCTGACGTCCGCCCACTGCGCCGCCCCGAATGGATCAAGGTTCGCGCGCCCTCCGGCGAGACCTATGAATGGCTGCACGGGTTGATGCGCAAGAAGGAATTACATACCGTTTGCGAAGAGGCCATGTGCCCGAACCTGGGCGAGTGCTGGGGCAGCGGCACGGCGACATTTTTAATGCTCGGCGACGTCTGCACCCGCACTTGCGCCTTCTGCGACATCAAACACGGCAAACCCACTCTGATGGACTGGGGCGAAGCCGAACGCGTAGCCCAGGCTGTTAAAGCGATGGAGCTGAAGCACGCGGTCATTACGTCCGTAAACCGCGATGAGCGGCGGGACGGCGGCGCGCCGATCTTTGCCATGGTCATCCGCCGCATCCGCGAGTTGCTGCCCGGCTGCTCCATAGAAGTCCTGATCCCCGATTTCAAAGGCTCACTCGAAGCATTGAAGATCGTCATGGACGCCCGTCCCGAGATCCTCAACCACAACGTGGAAACGGTGCCGCGGCTGTTCAAAACCGTCCAGCCGCAGGACAATTACGAGTGGGCTGCGGCGACCCTGTCCAATGCCAAGAAGCTCGACCCCGAAGTGCTGACCAAGTCCGGCATCATGGTGGGTCTCGGCGAGGAGCTGGACGAGGTCAAGGCCGTGATGCGCGACCAGCGCTCGTGGGGCGTGGACATCCTGACCATCGGCCAGTACCTCCAGCCAAGCAAGAAGCATATGCCCATCTCACGCTACTACACCATGGAGGAATTCGCCGAGCTGCGCGACTACGGCAAGGAGATCGGCTTCAAGTGGGTCGAGTCGAACCCGCTGGTGCGGTCGTCATACCATGCGGCCGAGCAGGTCCGGGCGCTGAGTGTGGTGCATCGCAAGTTGTATGGGGAAAGTGCCAGTCGTCAGTAAACAAAACGCTGGGCTCAGTCACTCCCGTTGGATATAAGATACCGGCGGGAGTTTTTGTTTGCCAGATGGTTTTGGCGGGCATATAATCTGTCGCTATGCAATCCAGTGGAGAAACCTTTATGAAAGCGATCGTCTACTCTGAATATGGCTCCCCGGATGTCCTCAAGCTCACAGAAGTGGCAAAGCCTGTCCCCAGGGAGAATGAGGTGCTGGTCAAGACCCGTGCAGTCTCCATCAACGGCTCGGACTGGGAGGCGCTGGTCGGCAGACCCTTATATGTCCGCATTGGAGGATTGCGCAGACCGGGCAGCCCGGTCCTCGGCTCTGACGTCGCCGGGATTGTGGAATCCGTTGGCTCAAATGTGAAAGAATTCCAGCCGGGAGACGAGGTTTTTGGAGACACTCCAAACTACGCCGGCGGGTTTGCCGAGTATGTCCGCCTGCCGGAAAGCCGGCTCGTACGCAAACCGCCCGGGCTGACCTTTGAGCAGGCTTCTGCCATACCCCAGGCCGGGGTGATCGCCCTGCAGGGGATGCGTCATGCCCAGCCGGGGGGACAGGTGTTGATCAACGGTGCTGGCGGGAGCGCCGGATCCTTCGCCATTCAGCTAGCCAGGCTCCAGGGAGCCGAAGTAACCGGCGTAGACAATACCGAAAAGCTGGACTTCATGCGCTCACTCGGTGCGGAGCATGTTATCGATTACACCCGGGAGGACTTCACCCGAACCGGAAAACAATATGACCTGATCCTGGATGTCATTGCCAACCGTTCGGTGTTTGCCTATAAGCGGGCATTGAAACCCAATGGCACCTACTTTTTTGTCGGCGGCTCGGTTGGTACGCTGTTCCCAATCCTGTTTTTGGGACCCTGGATCCGCAGGACATCGAACCGGAACATCCGTCTCCTGGCCGTCCAGCCTAATCGAAAGGACTTGATCGCTGTAACGGAGCTTTGTGAACAGGGCACGATTGTCCCGGTGATCGACCGGGTCTATTCCTTCACAGAGACCGCGGCAGCGATGCGCTATGTGGGAGAGCGGCATGCCAAAGGGAAAGTGGTCATTACCTTCGATGAAGAGAATCCATCCTGAAAGCTCTTATGAGTAGGATGCCCGTTTGATATACTTCTTAACAACCTGGCTTTATCCGTAGGAAAGGAATCCCCATGAATTCTACAAATCGTTATGAAACCCTTGACCCCGAAAACTGGGACGAGATGCGCGCCGTGGCCCATCGCATGGTGGATGATGCGCTCACCTATCTGGAAACGGTCCGCGAGCGCCCGGTCTGGCAGCCGGTACCGGAGGATGTGGCCTCTCATTTCAAGATGAAAGCTCCACGGGAACCAGGTGACATCGAGGCGGTTTATGAAGAGTTCCAGGAAAACATTCTGCCTTATCCTATGGGCACGATCCATCCCCGCTTCTGGTCGTGGTATATGGGCAACGGCACGGTGACAGGCGCGCTGGCTGATTTTCTGGCCTCCATCATGAACACCAACATGGGCGGAGGCAGCCACGTGGCCGGTCTGGTTGAGACCCAGGTGATCGACTGGATGAAGGAGATGCTCGGCTTCCCTTCGGATGCCAGCGGACTGCTGGTCAGCGGCGGCTCGATGGCGAATTTCGTCGGTCTTTCGGTTGGAAGGAATGCAAAGGCAGGATTTAACGTCCGGGAAACAGGAATGCAGGCCGCGCCTCAAAAGGTGACTGTCTATGCCTCCACGGAGGTCCACAGCAGCAACCAGAAGGCCGTGGAGCTGCTGGGGATTGGCAGCCAGCACTTCCGTAAAATCCCGGTCGACAAGGAGTATAGGATCGACATGCCGGCCCTGGAAGCGGCCATCGCCGCCGACCGTACCGCAGGCTACCGCCCGATCTGTGTGATCGGCAACGCAGGGACGATCAACACGGGCGCCATCGATGACCTGAATGCCCTGGCCGACCTGTGCCAGCGGGAGGATCTGTGGCTGCACATCGATGGAGCCATTGGCGCAGCCGCGGTGCTTGCCGATAAGGTCCGGCCGCTCCTGGCGGGGATCGAGCGCGCCGACTCTATCACTCTTGACCTTCATAAATGGATGCATGTCCCCTTCGAGGCAGGTTGTATCCTGGTTCGCAACAAAGAGGCTCACCGCGGCACCTTCGCCCTAACTCCCGAATATCTGGCGGTCGAATCCCGCGGACTGCCAGCAGGTCACTGGTTCAGCGACTACGGGCTGCAGCTCTCGCGCCAGTTCCGCGCCCTCAAAGTCTGGATGTCGATCAAGGAGCACGGCCTCGACCGCTTCGGGCGGATGATCGCCCGCAACGTGGAACAGGCACAGTACTTTGGGCAGCTTGTCGCGAACGACGAGTGTCTGGAGCTGATGGCGCCGATCGGGCTGGATATTGTTTGTTTCCGCTACAACCCCGGCGGCCTGAGCGACGAACAGCTCAATGCGTTGAACAAGGAGATCCTGTTGCAGCTCCATGAGCAGGGCATTGCAGCGCCATCCTACACCACCCTGCAGGGATGCTACTGCCTGCGCATCGCCATCGCCAACCATCGCAGCCGGCAGGAGGATTTCGACCTGCTCGCCGGGGAAGTTGTTCGCCTCGGCAGGGAATATACTGCGAAATTCTCGTAGTTATCCTGTTCAAGGGTATAGAAACACCAGGAACGATCGTGAAAAATCAGGAGATCCACCAAACGTTTTCCGGGCTGTCCACTCATCTGATCACGAGTCTCCTTTCGTTTCTGATCTTGCATTCCCTGAACAGGGGTGTTTCATCGGTTTGCAATTTGATAGCCAAGAATATATAATATAAAGAACTTAAACGGGTCCTGTGGTCATTTGCTGGTATTTATCCGAACATGTCGAAATAAAGATACAATACGGCTTCATCATCCCTCATTAATGTATAGCTAAATTGACGTTGAAAATCATACCCGCTTGTTTCAGGCATCCGGGCAGAGATTCACAATCCATCTATGAATAAATCGTTCTAAAAGGAGAAATCTCTGGAATGCCAGGTAAAGAGACCAAAAGGAAATTAAATACCCTGCCCAAATCCCCGACGGGAATATCGGGCATGGATGAGATCACCGGCGGCGGCCTGCCCAAAGGGAGGCCCACCCTGGTGGCCGGGGGGGCTGGTTGCGGGAAAACCCTTTTTGCCATGGAGTTCCTGGTTAACGGGGCTGTCGACTACGGGGAACCCGGTGTTTTTGTAGCGTTCGAGGAAAATGCCGAGGAACTGGCGCAGAACGTTGCATCCCTTGGTTTTGATCTCAAGAAACTCATCAGACAAAAGAAATTGATCGTGGATTATGTACGCATCGAACGCTCTGAGATCGAAGAAGCCGGGGAATACGATCTGGAGGGGCTATTCATCCGCCTGGGCTACGCCATCGACTCCATCGGTGCAAAGCGCGTGGTGCTGGATACGATCGAGGTGCTGTTTTCCACACTTCCCAACCAGGGCATTTTGCGTGCCGAGCTTCATCGCTTGTTCCGCTGGCTGAAGGATAAAGGTGTCAGCGCGATCGTGACCGGCGAGCGCGGTGAAGGAATGGTCACCCGTTTCGGCCTGGAGGAATATGTTGCCGACTGCGTGATCCTGCTCGATCAGCGCGTCAACGGACAAATAGCAACGCGCCGGCTGCGGATCTTAAAATATCGCGGCAGCCTGCACGGAACCAATGAGTATCCTTTCCTGATCGGGCGGGACGGAATCTCAGTCCTCCCGATCACTTCGCTCAACCTTGAACATGAAGCATCGCAGGAACGGCTCTCCACAGGCATCCCGGAATTGGATGAAATGCTGGGAAATAAGGGGTTTTACCGGGGCAGCAGCATCCTTCTCTCCGGGACCGCTGGCTCCGGAAAAACAAGCCTGGCCGCCTCCATTGTGAATGCGGCCTGCCAGCGCGGGGAGCGCTGCCTGTATTTTGCCTTCGAGGAATCCCCCAGCCAGATCCTGCGCAACATGTCCTCGATCGGCCTTGACCTGGCCCCCCACGTTAAAAAAGGACTGCTCCGCTTTCATGCCACCCGGCCATCCGTTTATGGGCTTGAGATGCACCTGGTCAGCATGCATGACCTGATCCGGGAACACCGGCCGGACGTTGTCGTTATGGATCCGATTACCGACTTTGCCGTGGTCGGCTCAGAAGCAGAGGTCAAATCTGCCATAACACGCATGATTGACTTCCTCAAAATGAATGGGGTTACAGCATTATTCACCAGCATCGTATCGGAAAATGATGCCGTGGACCAATCGATTGTGGGTGTTTCCTCTTTGATCGATGCCTGGATCAGCCTGCGCAACATCGAAAATAACGGGGAGCGCCATCGCGGGTTGTTTATCTTAAAATCCCGCGGCATGTCACATTCAAGCCAGATCCGCTCCTTGCATCTGACCGATCATGGGATCAAGATCGGCACGATGGACATGGCGGGACGGCGTTCCCTGACGGAACCTACCTGAGATATGAAGACACTTGATCATTGTTAATAACACTATACATGGAGAGCACACATGGAAAAATCAAAGCAGGGAACGAGGTCAAAAGGCCCGGAGAAAGAGTGGGAGCTCCGGCTGTACGTAGCCGGACAAACCCCGAAGAGCCTGGCCGCCTTTGCCAACCTCAAGAAGATCTGTGAGGAACACCTGGCCGGAGAGTATCACATCGAGATCATCGATCTGCTGAAACAACCGCAGCTCGCAAGCGGAGACCAGATCCTGGCCATTCCCACCCTTGTTCGCAAGCTTCCAGCCCCCATCCGCAAGATCATCGGCGACCTCTCGAATACCGAGCGCGTGCTGGTGGGGCTTGATATACGGGAACAAAAATAAGTCCGGCGCGAGGGCACCGGTCGATCGGGAAGGAAGGCTGATTATGGCTGATGATATTCTTGGCACCCCGCAGGACGCGGACGAGACCGCTCTGCTCAGGACACGTCTCGAGGAAACGGAAGAAACCCTGCAGGCCATCCGCCAGTATATGGTGGATGCCTTCGTCATCAACCGCGACAATGGCCTGCAGGTGGTCACCTTCGACGAGGCTGAAGTCCCCTACCGCCTGATCGTCGAATCGATGAACGAGGGGGTCGTGACTGTGATCCCGGATGGGACGATCCTGTACTGCAACTCGTGCTTCGGCCAGATGGTCATGGCCCGGGAGGAGGAGATCATTGGTCTTCAGTTCCGCGACTTCATCCTGCCGGAGGAGCTTGCGGCTTTCGATTCGATTCTAAGTGCAGCAGATAAAACGTCAGACAGGGGTGAATTTTCCTTGGTGACCACCGACGGCACCAGCGTGCCGGTTCAGCTTTCCATATACCCCCTTTCCCGGGGTGGAATGAACGGGTACGCCATCATTGCGACAGACATTACCCTGCGTATCCAGGCCGAAGAGAAAATCCGGACTCTGGCCGCCGAGCTGACCGTGGTCGAGCAGGAGGAGCGTCACCGCATTTCCCAGGTCTTGCACGATGACCTGCAGCAGCGCCTGTTCGCCATACGGGCGCAGCTCTCTTCCGTAAAGGAAGATATTCAAAAACAGAACTTTACCTCCGATATCAATCAAAGCATCGACCAGGTACAGAGTTGGCTGTCAGAAGCGATTACCACCACGCGAAGCTTGAGCATTAATATCGATCCCATTGTGTTGCAAGGGGAGGGACTTGCCGAGTCCCTGAACTGGCTTGCTTCACAGATGAGAGAACAGTATAGCCTGGAGGTCAGGGTGCTTTCCGGGGAGGATCTTCATGGTATGGATGACCCGATACGGATCGTGGTATTTCAGACCGTGCGTGAATTACTTTTCAACGTTGTCAAGCACGCCGAAACATCGGCAGCAACCATCCAGATGTCGAACTATAACGATGGCGGTCGCATTACGGTCAGCGATGCAGGGAAAGGGTTCGATCCTCAGGCAATCATCCATAACCCGCGGGCGGCCCACGGCTTACTGGTCGTAAATGAGCGGCTGAGGTTGATGGGTGGAAGAATGGATATCGATTCGGCACCAGGGGCTGGAACACGGATCACGATCGAGATTCCCCTTCAAAGGATCTCCAAAGCAGAGAGAAACCCATGACCTTTCCCTATGCCCCGCAAAACCATGCTTCCCGCCTCAGGCTGGAAACCCTAGTGCGCGGCCTTTCCGACGAGGAACTGGCCCGCTCCACCGACTACGGCTGGACCGTCGCCGGACTGCTCGCCCACCTGGCCTTTTGGGATCACCGCATGAGTGTCATACTCAAGCGCTGGCAGGAGGAGGGACTGGATGAATCTCCGATCGACTCAGGTGCGGTCAACGACGCGCTGCGCGAGATCTGTCACGCGCTCGAGCCGCGCACGGCCGCACAGCTTGCCGTCACCGCCGCACAGAAGATCGATGCCGAGCTCGATGAACTCAGCGCCGAACGGGTCGCCGAGATCGAAGCTCATACCGCGGCCACATCCACCCAGTTCCGCATGAACCGCTCCCTGCATCGTGAGAGCCATCTCAAGGATATTGAAGCGCTTCTGAAGCGGTAGATCACACCCCTGCAAAAATTAGCGGAACCTGAGACCGGCTCTCACCGGTCTCTACTTTTTTCGCGGTATGATTGCCTGAATTATCTGCGTCTTGTCTTAATAACTCATCTTACGCAGAATAACTTGAAGAAGCCCGAAAACAGGAGTGCGGGCTAACGCCCGCACTCCTGTTTTCGGGAAACTCTTGCTATGGGATTGCTTGAATCTGTAAAGTACTGCGTAATATCCGTTAACAAAGGAAAACATGTCACGTAAGCGAATCATCCTTGTCACGGCTGGGATCATGCTCAGCCTGTTTTTAGCGTCAATGGAATCGACGGTGGTCGCCACCGCCATGCCGACCATTGTCGGCCAGCTGGGCGGGCTGGAGCATTATTCGTGGGTCTTCTCCGCCTACATGCTTACTTCCACGACCACTGTTCCCCTCTACGGAAAACTCTCGGATCTGTACGGTCGTCGCAAGCTCTATGTGTTTGCCATGGCGCTGTTCCTGGCTGGCTGCATCTGGGCCGGGCAGGCGAACAGCATGACCGGGCTCATCCTGGCCCGCGGCCTGCAGGGCATCGGTGCGGGCGGTATCATGCCGCTGGCGTTCATCCTGATCGGCGAAATGTTCACCCTCGAGCAGCGCGCTAAGATGCAGGGACTGTTCTCCGGCGTTTGGGGCGTCTCCTCCGTCGTGGGTCCGCTCCTGGGTGGTTTCCTTGTCGATCAGCTGACCTGGCGCTGGATCTTCTACATCAATATTGTCCCGGGTCTGATGGCAGCCGCACTCGTGGCGCTAGCCTGGCGCGATCATCAGACTCATGGACAGCAAAAACCTGTCATCGATTATGCAGGGGCGGCGCTGCTCACGGTCAGCGTGGTAATGCTGCTACTTGGGTTAATGGGCTCGG
>DATAKV010000035.1:0-5608 GCA_036261375.1 Anaerolineales bacterium | reverse complement strand
ATACGCGCCACACCGGCAAGCTGCTCAAGCACTTCGAGATCGAAACTCCCATTACCAGTTATTTTGAACACAACAAGATCAACAAGCTCGATACCATCCTGGAAAAACTATCCGGCGGGGATGTGGCCCTGGTCTCAGACGCGGGAACGCCCGTCATCAACGATCCCGGCTACGAGCTGGTAAAAGCCGCGCTTGCTTCAGGCCATGCAGTGGTGCCGATCCCCGGCCCATCGGCTCCCATCGCCGCTCTGACGGCCTCCGGCCTGCCCACCGATGCATTCCTGTATCTTGGCTATTTGCCTCACAAAACGAGCGATCGCCATAGGCGGCTGGAGGAAGTGGCCGGCCAACCGTATACCCTTATCTTCCTTGAGTCTCCTTATCGGATTGCCGAATCGCTGGAAGACGTCCTTTCGATCCTCGGCGAGCGCAGGGTTTGTGTGGCCCGCGAAATGACCAAAATGTTCGAAGAGTACTGGCGCGGCACCGTGCGTGAAGCCGTGGATCATTTCAAATCCCAGCCCGCACGAGGGGAGTTCACGCTGGTTATCGAGGGGAAAACATCTGAGAAGCACGAGCGCTGGACGGAAGCGCAGCTGCTGGAGGCGATCGAACGCCAGGGCAGCGGGGAAAAATCGGCCAAGGAGCTTTCGGCCGAGCTGGCAAAGTCTTCGGGCTGGAACCGGAGGGATGTTTACTCCATGATCGTCTCAAAAAAGTAACAGTGTGGCTGTCTAATGGCGGAATGGGTGTCGGTTGTCCACAAGGCAAAAGATTCGAAGATCAAACGCATCCTAACGATCCGTCAATCCGCAAGCTGGATATTGAGGCCAATGCCGGGCGTGGCACTACAAAAGAACTCCGATATAACCAGAGTTCGTTTTTTAGTACAGTAAAATCCGTTCATGAGGACAGGATGAGTGGTCAACGGAAACGCGCACGAGAATTGGGCCTGATCCGCGGAGAGTTACCTGTCGGAAAGTGGAATGCGATTACAGACGTGGCAGAGGTCAAGGTCGGCCACCTGACCCTGAACAAAGGCCGCGAGATTCGCACAGGTGTGACGGTGATCCTGCCGCACGAAGGCAATCTGTTTCAGGACAAAGTTCCCGCCGGGATCGCGATCGGGAACGGTTTTGGAAAACTGGTGGGCTCGACCCAGGTCGAGGAACTGGGTGAGATCGAGACGCCCATCGTGCTGACCAATACCCTGGCCGCTCCCATCGCAGCCGCGGCTTTGATCCGATGGACACTTGCACAAAGAGGAAATGAAGCCATTCGGAGCGTCAATCCCATTGTGGGCGAGACGAACGATGGGATCCTCAATAACATCCGCCATGTTGCAGTGCAAAAAGAACATATTCCTCAAGCAATCCACGATGCTTCTTCCGGTCCCGTAGCCGAAGGATGTGTGGGTGCCGGCACAGGGACGGTCTGCTTTGGCTGGAAGGGGGGTATCGGTACGAGCTCTCGGCTCGTGCCTGGGCCGTGGGGTGAATATACTGTGGGCGCGCTCGTGCAGACCAACTTCGGGGGCGCGCTGCAACTGATGGGAGTTCCAGTTGAGAATAAACTCGAGGATCGATCAGCGGATGGCTCGATCGTGATCGTCATCGCCACCGACGCGCCGCTCTCCGACCGCAACCTCAAACGCCTGGCACGCCGCGGATTAGCAGGCCTGGCGCGGACCGGCGCCTCGATGAGCAACGGGTCTGGCGATTACGTCATCGCCTTCTCCGCAGCGGAGGAGGTCCGCCGTACGCCGGAGCGCCGCGGCAGCGTTTGGGCGTATCCGGACGTGCCGAATGAACGAATGTCACCTTTATTCCAGGCTGCCATCGAATCTACCGAAGAAGCGATTTATAATTCACTCTGCATGGCCGAGACAATGACAGGATATGGCGGAGTAACAATCCCTGCACTTCCCTTACACTTCATTGAAAAATATAAAAACAGAACTATCCAAGGAGACCAATGAACACCAACAAGAATGAGTCGCTTTTGTTTGCCAGTGAGAACACCATTTTTCGCATCGTTTCGATTGCCAGGATCACATCCTGGGTCATTCTGGTTATCTACCTGTACAGTCTCATAGAAAATATAAGGCAAAACGTCATGCCGATGTTCCAGCAGCAGGCATTCCCTACTGACGTTTTACAATGGCTTGGTTTTCTTGCTAACCTGATCTTCCCTCTCGCGATAGGGACGTTTTATTTCCTGGTCCTGCAGGGCATCGCCCAGGGATTGAACCTGGGTCTCGATATCTACTTCGAGCTCAACCCCGAAGAGGAAGCGGTTGAGGAAGTCTAGGAGCCTGCAGCATGGCAGAACAGGACGAAAAGCAAACGGAAGAGAAGAAGGAAGAAAAGCCTGCACCAAAGGACAACCTGGTCATCACCAGGCACTCGCTGAAGATCGGCGGTAAAGAGCTCAAGTACACCGTCACGGCCGGGACCCTGGTACTGAAAGAGGAAACTGCCGACCGCGAGAAGGAAGCAGAGGGTGAGAAACCGCGTGCCCAGGTCTTCTTCGTGGCATACACCAGGGATGGCAACGGTCCCAAATCGAAGCGTCCCATCACCTTCTCGTTCAACGGCGGACCCGGTTCCTCCTCCGTGTGGCTGCACCTGGGAGTGCTGGGACCGCGCCGCGTCGTTCTGCAGGAGGATGGCAGTCTGCCCAAGCCCCCGTATGAGCTGACCGATAACGAGTATTCCCTGCTCGACCAGACCGACCTGGTCTTCATCGACCCGATGAACACCGGCTACAGCCGGCCGGTGGAGGGCGTGAAGCCAAAGGAATGGCACGGGTTCAAGAAAGACATCGAATCGGTGGGCGACTTTATCCGCCTGTACACGACCCGCACCAGCCGCTGGCTCTCGCCCAAATTCCTGATCGGTGAAAGCTACGGCACGACGCGCGCTGCAGGCCTCTCAGGCTATCTGCAGGAGCGGCACGGCATGTACCTGAACGGGATCATGCTGATCTCCGCCGTGCTCGACTTTACGACCCTGGACTTCAATGTCAACAACGACCTGCCGTACATTCTGTTCCTGCCGGGTTACACCGCGACCGCCTGGTACCACGATCTCCTCCTGCCGCACAAGCCGCTGCAGACCTGGCTCAAGGAAGCGGAGGAGTTTGCCCTCGGCGAGTATGCCCGAGCGCTGCTTAAAGGCGATGGAATAAGCCCGGAAGAGCGCGGGCAGATTGCCGAAAAGCTTGCGCAGTATACCGGCGTGTCGAAGCAGTTCGTGGAGCGCTCGAAGCTGCGCATCCATGCCTTCCATTATTTCAAGGAGCTCCTGCGCGAGCGCGGACTAACCGTCGGCCGCCTCGACAGCCGCTTCACTGGCAAAGACCGCCTGGGTGTCAATGAGTACCCTGAGTATGACCCGCTTCTTACGAATGTGATGGGTCCCTACACGGCCGGGTTCTACGATTACATCCGCAGCGAATTGAAGTTCGAGTCAGACCTGCCCTATGAGATCCTGAGCCAGTTTGTCCACCCGTGGTCGTATGCCGAGTTCGAGAACCAGTATGTTAATGTGGGCGAAACCCTGCGCAAGGCGATGACCTTCAACCCCTATCTGAAAGTGTTCATTGCCAACGGATATTACGATCTGGGCACACCCTACTTTGCGACCGAGTACACCTTCGATCATCTCGGACTGGATGAGGACCTGCGCAGGAATATTTCAATGGAGTATTACGAAGCCGGGCACATGATGTATATTCACCTGCCGTCGTTGAGGCAGATGAAGAAGGACCTGACCGACTTCATCAAGAGTGCGATGTAAGTTTGGAATCAAAAAGTGGAGCAGGCATGACCTGCTCCTCTTTTTGATTCAGGTTTCACACCCTGTAAAGAGGGGATTCTTAGTTCCGTTCAGAATGACTCTGGTTACGGCTCCCAGACAATTGTGACCATGCCATACAGATATGGCTGGCCATCGATATACTCGAAACCGATCAGCCATGTGCGGAAATCCAGCTCTGCCTCCGAGGAGGAGGGCTTATACAGATTGTAGAAATGGATACGATCCGAGAAGGGCCATGGCCGTCCAAGCGGGAATACCCTCGTAAGGCTGTCACAGTAGGTTTCCATGTTCGCTGCATTCAGGGTGTCCAGCATTCTGGGCTGGATGATCTGTGCGAAGGTGCCAAGGTCGGGGTCGGGACCTCCACGCGGTCCAATGCCCCAGTTATGTACTTCGGTGCTGGTGAATGCATTTCTGGCCTCCGCTATATTGAAGTTCACCGCAGGCTGATATGCCCACAAATGTACATCGACACCGTGAACGGGACTGACCAGCGACGCGAACAGATCGCCGTTCGACTGGTTCATACTTCCTTTCAACTGCTCAATCAAGGCTGGGATGCGGCTGTCTGCGCAGAAGGCATCCTGGGTGACATACTCGGTCAGATAGAAGGAATTGACCCAGCCCGTTCCGCCGCCCGGATTCTGGACCTCGACCCAGGTCGAGCCGTCGGCGCTTGCCGTGGGTCCGGTCCGCATCACGTTGACGGCGTCATAGGCGAACGATCCCACCACGGGCTGGCCAATCCCTGCACCCGAGCGGATGTTCAGGACATCGTTCGGCGCGACTCCGATCACAGCATACGGTCCGACCAGCGCCGGTGCAGTGAGTGACGGCGTGGGCGTGGCGTGGATAAAGCGGGTCGGTGCGATCAGGATGCTGTGCCAGTACAGGCTCCCATCGGCCCGCTGGGTCACATACAGGATAGCCTCGGAGTTGCTGTCGGAGCCCCAGCCGGAGACGAACAGGGCATAGGATGTAGCCGGGTCGAGACCCATGATCGAATAGGGATTCAAGCCGCCTAACAGCGAATTCAGATCCTTGTTTGCATCGGGGATCAGGGGTACGGTCAGGCTTGTCCTCAGCGATTCAATCGCCTGAGACACCGGGTAGGAGGTTCCCTGCGATTCCCAGTAGCCAAACGTAATCGATTGGTCCATCATCGCCGGCAGGGCATCGAAGTTGCGGCCGTTCAGGGTATCCACAAGGGACAGGGCAAAGGCACTCGGGTTGGGTGGAGGTGTCGGGCTTGTCTGGCCGTATAAACCGGTCCAGGTCGAACCTCCATCGGTCGTCCGGTAGAGCGCCGGGCGTCCATCCGGGAACTGCAGGCGCGCCCAGCCGGTCGCCGGCGAGACAAAGTCCAGCTCGCGGAAGTCTTCGCCAAAATTGACATTGGGTGTGACAGTCGACCAACCGCCGCCGCCATTGCCGGTGACATGGAACCGGTTGGCCCAATCCCAGCTAATGGTGTTGGCCAAGGAAATGATGTCTGTGTGCTCGGCATTGCGGGCAAAGGCCGGGGAAACCTGCCAGGTTGCGCCGCCATCGTGCGTAGTATAGAGGAACAAATCGCGCATTCCTGCGCCTACCGTCAGCCAGACGGGTAGGATGGCATCGTTCGCTCCAAAGAATTTCGGGGCGGTGGTCGTTATAAATGCCGACTGGTAGCCCGCCGGCAGAGTCAATGCAACCTGTGACCAGGTCACGCCGCTGTCCATTGTTTTGTAGAGATATACGACCCCGTTGGATGGGTAATCGCCCCCGACCCAGCCGGTGGTCGGATC
>DATAKV010000024.1:0-7181 GCA_036261375.1 Anaerolineales bacterium | reverse complement strand
CACCTCCTGCCAGATTTGAGCCAGTTTATGCTCCAGGTCGGAGCGCGGTGCAGTGTAAAGGGGACGGGTAGCCTCAGGTTTGGTATGTTTTTCAGAAGCATGATCTGTGGACCCGCCGCGGCTGATCCTGCTCCCCGGTTCGGTTATCAGCTCACCGAGAATTGCAAGATACTCGCCTGCCAGACGTTCGATCGTGCTGTGCTCGAAAAGAGCCTTCCGATACATGAGTCTTCCCTGCAAGTGATCTGCCGAAGCCACCAATTCCACTGAAAGGTCATACTGGACGGCATGGCTAAACAACGGGATCGCTTCAATCTCCATCCCGGGCAGGTGCAAGTGCCCTGCGGCAGAATCCAGAACAACGACCATACCTCGGGACAGCGATGTCCGCCCCAGGTTTGGGAAGGCAGCCGCCTCTCGGAAAGGAAACATCTGGTGCGCCAGGGCACTCATCACGAGCGCTTGAGTCTGATGAAGGAGCTCACGCAGTGTATTCACATTCGTCAGGTCGGAACGCAGAAGCAGCGTATTGTTGAAGAAGCCGATCAGCTCACCGAATTCGACACGTTCTCGAGCAGCTACAGGCGAGCAGACAAGCATGTCCTTCTGCCCGCTGTAACGGTGCAGCAAAACATTAAAGGCGGTAAGCGCCACGGCGAAGAGGGTTACCCCCTCCTTCCTACACAGTTCCTGGAGAACCGGCTGCAACTTAGACTGGACAGGAAATTCTACAAAGCCACCGTCCGAAGAGAACCTTGGGGGGTATGGATGATCGATGGGTAGTTCCAGTGCCGGGATATCGCCTGCCAGTTGTGTCTGCCAGTACTTACGAGCAGGCAAGCTACTATCCGATCTTAGCCAATCGTTAAGCCAGGACGCATAATCGATATATTGGATGGGCAGGGAAGGCTTGTCTCCGCTTTGCCCATTGGATGCTGCCTCGTAGGCTTGCTCTAGATCCTTGTTCAGGATTCCAAACGAATATCCATCGGACACGATATGGTGCATGACCAAAAGCAGAACGAATTCCGTAGAATCGATCTGAACCAGGGTCGGCCGAAAAAGCGGGCCAGTCTGCAGATCGAACGGCGTTCGCAGTTCGGCTTCGATAACGGAGTGAAGATCTTCTTCCAGGCGTTGAGAGGACCGCAGGATGATCCTCTGGAGGATAACCGTGGAAGCGGGCATAATGATCTGTTGTGGCGCACCGTCTGGCGAGCGGGGAAAACAGGTGCGTAGAGTCCAGTGGCGCTCGACCACCATCCCAATCGCCTGCTCAAGAGCTTTGATATCAAGCGGGCCACACAAGCGCAACACTGCATACATATTGTAGGCAATCGTATCGGGAGTCAGGCGCTGCAGCTGCCAAAGGTGATCCTGCGCGGGCGACAGGGGCAGCAGTCCATCACGGGGAATAAGCCGGATCGCCTCCGGACAGCTTAACAGGGCGAGGATTTCCGTCTTCCGCACGTTCAACTCATTCCGTATCTCAGGTGTCACGGTCCCCTGTGGCGCGTTGACCTTTAGCCTGCCATTCTCGGCGGTGACATGGATATCCAGAAAGCGTAAATGAGCAAGGAAATCGAACACGTTCAAATTTCAAATTCCTCCCGCCCGGCCTGCGAGCTGGCTGTGGGCGAAGCGCTAGCCACGGCATTCCAACGCAACGTTTCAATGCGTTCTGCCTGACCGGCAATCGTGCGGACATCGACGATCGCGCTGAGTGGAAGAGCCACCTTGAATTGTTGGCGAAGGCGCGAGACCAGTTGGGTCACCAGGAGGGAATGACCGCCGAGCATGAAGAAATCATCGCGGACGCCGAATGTTTGGACACCCAGCAGATCACTCCAAATGGAATGGATCTTCTGTTCTGTGTCCGTTCGCGGCGTGGTTGACCCGGCTTCCACAATTCCTGTTCCCGCCTCCGGCTCCGGTAGATTCTTCCGGTCGACCTTGCCGTTTGGTGTACGCGGGAAGTCTTCGAGCCAGGTCCATAAGGAGGGAAGCATATACTCCGGCAGGCGGTCTGCCAGATCACTACGGATGGCATCCAATCCTTCCCGGGTGGCATTCCCGTTTTCTACAGGAATAAGGTAAGCAAGCAGTCGGCCGCTTTTGAGCGTGACCAGCGCATCCCGGACCATAACGTTCTGGCGCATGGCTGTTTCGATCTCTCCCAGCTCGATGCGGTACCCACGGAGCTTAACCTGGTTATCCACCCGGCCCAGAAATTCCAGATTGCCATCCGGCAGCCAGCGAACGCGGTCGCCAGTACGATAAATTCTTCCATTGCCAAACGGGTTCAAAGCGAAGCGCTCGGATGTCAGTTCCGGGCGCTGCCAGTAACCGGGGACAACACCCGGGCCGCCGATCACCAGCTCGCCGGGAACGCCGATCGGAACGGGCCGGCCGCGGCGGTCGAGGACATAGAGTCGGGCGTTGGGAATAGGCTTCCCAATCGGCACTCCTTCGTGAGTATCATTTGCCTCCAGGCGGTATACACTTGCCCAAACAGTCGCTTCGGTCGGTCCGTATTCATTGTAGAGGACAGTTTCCGGAAGAAGGACATAATGCCGCCTCGCCAGATCGACGGGACATGCCTCCCCGGCGACAATGACCGTTCGCAGTGAGTCGAGCGAACCCGGCGGAGCATACTCGAGTAATAAGCTGTACAGCGAAGGAAGCGCCAGGGTATGAGTGACCTGCTGGCGAGCAATAAGGTCTGCCAGGCGATCCACATCCCGCTCCTCGCCGGGATCAGGCAGCACCAGCGTGCCACCTTCAACCAGCGTCCAGAAGATGCCGGCTATAGAACTATCGAAGGCAAACGAAGACAATAGCAGATATTTTCCGACGTTCCCTTCATAGTAGAGAAGACGGGCGGCATTGGAATGGAACAAGCCGCCGTGTGTGACCATCACTCCCTTTGGGTTTCCGGTAGAGCCTGAGGTGTAAATAATGTATGCCAGATCAGACTCTCTCACCGAGACTTCAGTTGACTCGTTCGTCCCTGCAGCGATCTTCGACCAGGTTTCATCCACGCTGAGAATTCTGTCCTCTGGCAGGCCAAGCCTGGCAGCAAGATGCGGCTGTGTCACCACCATCGGTGTTTTTATATCGTCCAGGATAAATTCCAGGCGGGCGGCTGGATAGGCCGGGTCGAGCGGGACATAGGCGCATCCTGCCTTGAGGATGCCCAGAATCCCGACGATCATGGTCGTTGAGCGGTCCATACACAGGCCGACCGGCGTCCCTGGCTGAACTCCGCGGCCAATGAGACGGCCCGCGAGCTGGCCGGCCAGGCTCTCCAATTCCCCATAAGAGAGGGAACCGTTGCCGGCGACAACTGCAGTCTGATGGGGGGTTTTCCGCGCCACGGCCCCGATCTGGTCATGGATCCAGACGATGGGCCCCGCTGAGGCATCTGTCGCATTCCAGTCTGCGACGGTTTGCCGATACTCGTTGGCGTCCATCAAGGGGAGATCGGCTACCATTCGGTCGGGGTCCACGATCATCCCCAGTAGCAAAGTTTTTAGATGGACCAGCATACGGCTGACCACATCCTCAGAGAATCGAGACAGGTCATAGATCACGAGCAGCCTCATCCGCTCCCCAGGCAGGATCAGGAGCGCGAGGGGATAATTACTCTGCTCACGGTAATGAATGTCTTCCACATTCAGGGAGCGTTCACCGTTCGACCGGACCGGGTAATTCTCAAACACCAGAATGCTCTCAAACAACGGCAAACCCGGCTCCACAGCACAGAGACGCTGAACCTGTGCCAGCGAACTGTATTCCACCTGACGCATCTCCATCTGCTGAACCTGCAACTGCTGCAACCAGGGGATCAAACGAGAGTCATGTGGAATTTTGACTCGCAGCGGGAGAGTGTTGATAAACATCCCCACCATATTCTCCACGCCGCGCAGGTCCGCTGGTCGGCCGGAAAGCGTTGTCCCAAACAGCACATCTTCTTCGCCGCTGTACCGGCTCAGCAGGAGGGCCCAGGCACCATGCAATATTGTGCTGAGAGTCACACGGTGCTGGCGGGCAAATGTTTTAAGGGCTTCGGTATCGGCAGTAGTCAGGGAGAGGGAGGCTTCCCCATGGCGGACCGGCCCATGATTGGCCGGCGTGTCAACCTGAATCGGGGTCGGTGACTCGAAGCCGGCCAGCTGTTTGCGCCAGAAGCGTTCCGCTTCCTGAACATCCTGCCGTTTCAGCCAATCTACATACTCACGGAAGGGACGCACCGGGGAGGGAAGATAGGGCTCCCCTCGGACCAGGATCTCATAGGCCGCAAAGGCTTCCTGGAACACCAGGTGCGTCGACCAACCATCGGTAAGGAGGTGGTGGAAATTCCATATGAGGTGAAAGCGATCATCGGCAAGCCGGACGAGGACCATACTTAAGATGGGAGCCCGGGTCAGGTCAAAGCCGCGGGCACGGTATTCCTGTTGCAGTGAGGACAGGCGCTCAGCCTGATCTTCCTGAGTGGAGCTGCGCCAATCGATCACCTCCCAGGGCAAGCTGACGGTTTCCCGGACAACCTGTAAGGGCTCGTTCACCCCCTCCCACAGGAATATCGTCCGTAAGGCCGGGTGACGCCTTATCACCAGATCCCAGGCCTGCTTAAGTTTGTCAAGATGGAGAGTACCCTGCAAGGTACAGCTGATCTGCTGGAAATAAAGCCCGTCCTGTGGTGTGCTCAGAGTATGATAGAGCATCCCTGCCTGAGTCGGAGTCAGTGGATAAATGTCAGCGACGTTCTTCATAAACTACCCTCCATCGAGCTTGCTCAGGATATCGGATAGCTGCCCAAACTGCTCGTCCGTCAGGTTGGCCAGCCCAAAATCGGACGGCGTGTGCGCACCTGCACCGGGCGAGAGACAATGTTCGATCAAATCCTCCAGCCGATGGAGAAAACCATCCACCACTTTCTGTACGGAGCTCAGGGCGTATCTGCCTCCATCAATGACCACATTCACGTGAAGCCGGCCTTCACGAACGAAGGCATTGACTTCCAGGTCATGAGTCCGCCGGTTCTCCGAGGAGTATCCGGCCTGAAGCGGCTGTGCCAGGATGAACAGGTCGGAAGCTGGAAGCGCCCGTTCGAACTGGCCCATGTAATTGAACAGCACCGGGGGCACGGGCTGGGCTGCTATCGTTTTCTCGACGCGCAGGTAGCGAAGTAAGCCATACCCGATGCCGCGGTTTGGCACCCGGCGAAGCCGCTCCTTTACTTTAATCAACTGCGACCGTGGATCCCAGCTCTCCGTGAGGGGAACATACAGCGGATAGTGGGTTGTAAACCAGCCAATCGTATTGGAAAGATCTACCCCGGTCACGATCTCCGGTTCACGGCCATGCCCTTCCAAGACGAGGGAAGCGACATCGACACCGAAATGCTCAGCGTAGGCCTGAGCCCAGGCAGCCACCAGCAGGTCGAGTACATTGGTATTGTAAGCTTCATGGACATCGAACAGGAGCGCCTTTGTACCTGTCTCTCCAAGGACACAGGAGACGGTTTGTATGGCGGTCTGAAGGCGATCCTCCTCCAACTGGTAAGGCGTCACCTCCAGAGCATAGATTGTCTGCCAGTACTCCAGCTCTTTGTCCAGAGCAGGTGACTGAGAATAGGAGACGAGTTTTTCGGACCATTCCTTGAACGAGGTGGTTTTAGCCGGGAGCCGTACGGTCTCTCCTTGCAGAATCTGCCGGTAGGCTGTTTCCCAATCGGCCAGCAGTGGCTGCCAGGAGATCCCGTCAACCACCAGATGATGACAGGTCACGAACAACCGCATGGGAAGATCTGGGCCGAGGGCGAATAAAGCAGCCTTCAGCAAGGGCCCGGTCTCGAGGTTGAGCGAGCCTTCCACATCCTTGGCCAGCTCCTGCATGAGTGCTTCCTGTTCCCCTTGTT
Organism: Anaerolineales bacterium; assembly: GCA_036261375.1. Taxonomy (GTDB): domain Bacteria; phylum Chloroflexota; class Anaerolineae; order Anaerolineales; family Villigracilaceae; genus Defluviilinea. The sequence goes on along the minus strand of DATAKV010000024.1, from coordinate 1,258 downwards.
TCATCCCCGACAGGTCATTGAATTCCACAGCAAGTTCAGGATGGTCGGCCGGTATGGTTTGCTGCCAGACGCCTTCGGTGCTTTGATGATAGCAAGAGCGCAGGAGATCATGTTGTTTTGGGAGATGGTTAAATGCCTGCTGCAATGCGTTCCGATCCAGTATCGCTGGAACATGCAGCCATAAGGATTGGTTCCAATGATCTGGATGATTGAAGTTCTGCTCGAAGAACCAGCGCTGGGCGGGAGTCAGCGGGACCGGTCCGGTCACCAGCCCCTGTTCTGCCGTCTGGTTTCGGTCGGTCTCTACGACCAGGGCAAGCCGGGCGATCGTCTGCTGCTCGAAGATATCGCGCGGAGTAAAGTGCAGACCGGCCTGGGCAGCCTTGGTAACGATCTGAATGCTGATGATCGAGTCCCCTCCAAGCTCGAAGAAATTATCGTTGATCCCCACTTCAGGTATACGAAACACCTGCCTCCAGACCCGAGCCAGCTGACGCTCCTGTTCGGTCGTCGGAACAGCATTCCCGGCCGCCGGGGTATTTCGGCGTGTGTCGGGGTCAGGGAGAGAAGTGCGGTCGATCTTGCCATTCGCGGTCAGCGGCATCTCCTCGAGATGGATGAAATCGCTTGGGATCATATACTCAGGCAGTTTCGCCGACAGATATTGGCGCAGTTCGGAGGCAGAGAGCGCTTTGCGGGAGACATAATAGGCAACCAGCCGTTTTTCCACCCGCTGGACTACCTTCTCGCGCTCATCATAACCGATCTCGTTGAGAATCCTGCGGACCTTGCTTTCATCGATCTCATCGTTCAGCTCATGGATGGTCTCGGCAGTGGTCTTGTGTCCCACTCTCACGTCCCAACTATATGGGAGAGCGTAATTGTGAAAACCACGCTCTTTTTTATGGATGTAGATGCCGACATCGTTGATCAGGCAGTTGGTAGATCGCCCCGTATCAGACGGCCTGACCCAGGGCGCATTCTGGTCCAGGTACCGGTACATTTCGCTCAGTGAGACATCCGTATACCGGTAAAAATCGACCAGCTGCACGTCATCGAAGAGTGTATCGCTTTCGAAAACCTTTACATCCATCAGCTGCCGGACCGCATCGTCGACGCGATGGTATGCCTTGCGCGCGGCAAGCACGGTCCGGTCGATCTCGTCTGCGTTGAAGATACGCGCCTGGAACATATCCGAAAGCCGTGTCTCGAACAACTGGCCGCGCGACAGGCCGGTAAATATATATTTGATTCCCTT
>DATAKV010000022.1:0-6603 GCA_036261375.1 Anaerolineales bacterium | reverse complement strand
CACAACAGCTCCGGCTCGGGGTTCTGCTCGATCGTTGGCACGTTCAACCCCTCCGCCCATTTCATCCGGTCGGCCTGCGAGACGTTCCAAGGGTTGGCATTGCGCTCCATGCCTTTGAACGCGTTTTCCAGCTGGCGCGGGAAATTGCTTTCCATCAGCGTGAGATTCCGGCGGATCTCGAGGATGTCACGCATGGGCTCGTTGCCAACCGGACAAATGTCCACACACTGGCCGCAGGCCGTGCAGGCCCAGACGGCCTCAGCGGGAATCAAGTCCAGCATTGGCACGTCGAGTGAGCCGCCGCCGTTCAAGTGATAGCGCTTGTTGATCTCCAGCGCGGCCGGCGAGAGGATCTTTCCGGTGGCGTAGGCCGGGCACAGCTCCTGGCAGCGGAAGCACATCACGCAGGCATAGGCGTCCATGATCTGCTCCCATGGCAGGTCCTTCATCGTGGCGGCACCGAACTGCTCGATCGACGGGTCGTCGAGGTTGATGTAATTCAACTGCCCGATGGACTTGCGCTCGGGCTTCAATGCGTAGTTGATCGGGGCGAAGAAGAGATGAATATGCTTGGATATGGGGAAGTAAGGCAGGAAGGCGACCACGGACCCGATGGACAGCCAGAACATCACCCGCTCGCCGGCCAGAAGGCTGTTCGCATCCATGCCGGACCACCAGCCTGCCACCGTTGAAATAAACGGCTGCCAGCTGTCGCGGACTCCCGACTCAGCGACGTAAAACGACTCGCCGAACAACCTAGCAAGATTATGGATGAGGATAAAAGACGCGACCACCGCCGAATCGCGCATGATCCCCGAGCGTGCCTGGGGGAGCAGGTGAGTCGACTGGTACGGGTCCAGGTTCTTTGGGCGGAAAACGAAGCGGCGGATCGCCATCCCGACAATTCCCACCAGCAGGGCGACACCGGCCACATCCGCAAGGAGCCGGTAGACATCTCCGAACCAGCCGGTGTTTTCCAGCAATTTGAAGCCAGTATAAGCGTAGATCAGGTCGGCCAGGTTGATGAGCAGGAAAGTGATGAAACCCCAGCCGATAAGGCCGTGCAAAATGCTAGGTCCGAGGCGGTGACGGAAGACCGGCTGGAACAGGCCGATCTTGACGATCAGCTCGCCGAGCCGCTTCCAGATCAGGCTCCAATCCGGCTTGCCCTGTCCGCCTGAAATGTGAACGATGATCCGCTGCACGCCGCGCCAGGTGAAGTACAACGAGACAAGGACCGCCAGGGCAAAGAGAACTTTCTCAATGGGACTTAGCATGGGTAAACTCCTGGAATCAAAACGTCATTGCAGGCGGTCGTGAAGGTTTTCCCGGGAGCAGGAGATTGTGTCGCCACGGCGCCACGGCGACGCTTTGCTTCGCTCGCAATGACATCATGGTACTAGTTTAGCATAAAAAAGAAAAGCGGAGGACCTGCCTCCGCTTATGCCGATCAGCCAGGTCTCATCTTTCCCGGCTGATCTCATTCACGTAATTGACTGCACCCTGGCAGGCCGGTGCAAGATGCGAGGCGACGTTATCCCAGGTCAATGCCTGGTCATCATTATCGCCTTCGGCGACTTCCAGAGCGTCGCCCAGGCAGCCCGGCCCGGCATTGTAATTGACCAGTGTGAACTTCCACAGATCCTCATACGTGGCGGCCTCGCCTGCCAACCCGCCGGTGACGTTTTCCACGAGCTGGCCGGCCTGTTCACAATTGGCCAGCATCGTATGGGCAAAGACACCGATGCTGAAGCTGGCCCGGTCCAGATCAATTCCCAGTGGACAGTTCTCACAATTCGCATTCACGGCGTCGACCAGTGCCAGCCGGATGTATTTTTGCTGTTCATCGTCCAGGTTCAGGTAGCCCTTACTGCATTCGGCCGAGTCCATCACCAGGGGGCAGAACTGGTAGAAGAAGGGCGGGTTCCACAGGAAAGTGGTATCGGCGCCTTTTTCAGTGAGCTGTCCCAGGCCGATATCGGTCTTGAGGGTGGCGCCCGGCCAGAACTGGCTCTCAATGGCGAAGAGGTTCTTCAATAAGTGAGCAGGGACACCTGTGTCGCGGCCGACGTTCAGGATGATCTCGTCGAACTGGTTCTGCCACTCCCGGACCGCTTCACGTGCCACCTCCATGCCGCAGACGGAGGCTGTATCCTCGGGCGTCAGGCCGCCATCCGAGCAGGAGCTTGCATCTACAACCTGCTGGCGGATCAACTGGGCTGCCAGGTAATTGTAGGGGACATCCGTTCCAAGGCTTTCGCTCTCAGGGGGTGTGCTCAGCCACTCGGGCGGTCCCCCGATGGGCGGCAGGGTTCCCCAGGCTCCCACACAGCTTGCCAGAGGGACGCCTATCCACTGGCTGCTCAGTACATCCACATACCAGAAAGAGCGGTCGGGATCCCCGGCACTGGTCACGGCCACACGGATCTGGGCCTCGAAGATATCGCTGCTGTCGCCGTAACTTGAATAGGCCCAGAACTCCAGGGTGAACACATTCTCACCCGTGACCGGCAGCTGCAGGCGGCAGACGGGTCCACAGGCAAAGGGCTGTCCTTCATACAGGCCTTCAATGCCGATAATCTGGTAGTCAGCCAGAGGCTCGATGCCGGCGAGAACGAGAATGGGATCATATTCACAGATGCTGGTAGATGAGGTATACACCGGGCTGCAGTTCTCCAGGGAGATCTGGACTGTGGGGGGAGGCAGTTTTGTGGAGATCTGTTTTTGGGCAGGCTTACTTCCCATCAGCACTGCAAAAAATCCCTTGCACAATGAGACGTCTCTTTCAAGGCAGGGACCCTGTTCCACCCATTCTTCATAAATATCCTCGCCGCAGTCCACGTATACGTCCCCGGGCGTAGGCAGGCCTTCATGGTCGATCTCGATCTCACACTCGTGGTCATCCTCCCCCCAACGGATCAGCCACCAGAAATATCTTGTGTAATCGACGGTTGTAACGGCAAAACGGTCCGGTCCGGGCGGCTGGTAGGAGGGGGCTGCCCTGCCTCGAGTGGAGGAGGCCAGGCCGATGCCCGCGCACATAGAAAGAAGGCTCAACGAAATGAGCCATGCCCTCCACTGGTACCGTTTCCCGTTGAGTCTCTGCATAAAAAAGAGCCCGCTATTCGATTATAGCGGACTCCCTGTCGTTTGCCTTATTTTTGGGTACTCTTTTTAGTTACAGGTGTGTACTTTTTCTCACCTAGGGGTCCGGGGCTGGCCGGGCGTTTTGGTTCCGCCGCGGGTTTGGCTTCCTTGTCCATTTCCTCGAGCAGAGACTGGTCCTGGCGAAGGCTGCGGGCACGCAGATACATGCTGGCCACATACAATCCCATCACGACGAACGAGATCACGAAGCCGGCGATCATATAGCCTGAAGTATCGGGGGTGACATCCTGAAAGAACATGGTTTCTCCGTTTACATCGTAACTTTGAGCTTGAGCTGTTCCACCTTGTCCTGCAGGTCACCCAGGCGGATGCGGTTCCAGAACAGGTCGATGAAGATAATGGTGAAGGCAAACAGGGCAAAGAAGAAGGCGGTGCGCATATCGGCGCTCATGCTGAAGCCGCCTTCGGCCTCCGCGTTCGAACCGCCGATGACCACCGGGTGAATGGTGCGGAACAGGCGGATGGCAAAGAAGGTGATCGGGGCGCTCAGGCCGCCCACCAGCGCGTAGACCGCGCCAAAGCGGGCACGGCGGTCCGGGTCGTCGATGCCTTGGCGCAGCATGAAGTAGGCCACGTAGATCAGCTCGGTGACCGCCGCGGTGGTCAGGCGCGGATCCCAGGTCCACCACGTGTTCCAGGCAGGACGGGCCCAGATCGAGCCGAGCACGATCGTGATCAGGAAGAATACCAGGCTGACCTCGATCGCCGCAACCTGGTAGCGGTCCCATTTCAGATCCTTGGTGACCAGGTAGACCACACTGAACAGGCCGGCCAGGATGAAACCCAGCAGGGCAGTCCAGGCGGTGCCGATGTGGAAGTAGAACACTTTCTGTACTTCACCCATCACGCGTTCGGTCGGTGCATTGAGCGCCATGTACGTGGCTGCAATGAGGACCAGGATGGCAACGACATCAAGAATTTTAAGTGTCAATGGTTTGGATTCCATGGAGGCTCCTTTAAGAATTTTGGCGAATAAAAAATTATTCCTCGACCACGCTGTCGAAGACCATGAAGGCGACAGCGATGAAGATGACATCGTAGGCGATCAGTAAATTGATCGGCAGCATGACTTCCGAGATGTCCGCGCCGGTCAGGAAGCCGCTGCTGGCTTTGACAGCCGCCAGCAGGACCGGGATCACGACCGGGAAGAGCAGGATCGGCAGCAGGATGTCGCGGGTGCGGGTCTGGACCGCCATGGCCGAGAGCAGTGTGCCGACACCGACATACCCGATCGATCCGAGCAGGATCACCAGCAGCAGGCCGGGCTGGAACAGGTTGGTGTTGTACAGCACGCTGTAGACCGGCAGGACGATCAGCTCCACGATCAGCATGAACGCCAGGTTGCTGATCACCTTTCCGAAATAGATGGCCGAGCGATCGACCGGGGCCAGTAAGAGGCCGTCCATGCAGCCGCGGTCTTTTTCGATGGCCATCGAGCGGTTAAGGCCAAGGGTGCCGGCAAAGGCAAATGTTGCCCATAACACACCCGCCGTCACCGATTGGCGGGTTTTGATGTCCAGCTCGAGCGCAAAGTTGAAGATCAGGATGATCAGCAGCGAAAAGACCAGCATAGCCGAAAAGAGCTCGCGTGAGCGGAATTCCGCCTGCAGGTCCTTCCAAACGACCGCCGAAACAGCCTTGAAAAAAGTAGCCCTTGGCCGGGTGCTTATCTTTGCGCGCCCGGTCGTCTCTTCGATGACGGTTTCAAAAGGGTCTGTCATATCAGCCGGCCAGCGCTTCCTTGTAGAATGTGAGCAGATTGCTCCCCTGCAATTCCGCCCGCGAGGTCGAGGCGCTGATCACGCCGCGCGAGAGGATGTCGAAGCGGGTCGCCAGGTCTTCGGCGCGGGCCAGGTCGTGGGAGGTCATGACCACCGTGCGTCCCCGGGCGGCGACGGTCTTGAGTACCTCATCCAGCATGGACGAGGCGTCCTGGTCCAGGCCGGTATACGGTTCGTCGAAGAGCATCACGTCCGGGTCATGCAGGACAGCCCGTCCGATGGCCAGCCGCTGCTGCATGCCGCGCGAAAACGTGCGGACAAGGTCGCGGCGGCGGAGATCCAGCCCGACCATTTCAAGCACTTCGGTAATGCGCCCTTCAAGGCCCGGAATACCGTACATGCGCCCGTAAAAGCGCAGGTTTTCCTCTGCGCTCAGGTCGCCGTACAAAAGGGGCAGGTGAGACACCACCCCCAGCCTCGACCGGACCGCTGCCGCTTCGTTCGGAAGCCGGAAGCCTGCCACATTCACCTCGCCAAGCGAGGGACGCGAGAGCGAAGCCAGGATGCGCAGGAAGGTGGTCTTCCCCGCGCCGTTGGGACCCAGCAGCGCGACGAACTCTCCCGGCTGGACCTCAAAATCCACACCGCGCAGGATAGCCTTCAACCCAAATCGTTTGACGAGTTTCTTTACGGTGATCATGGGTAATTTCCGTAGGGGGCAGACAGCTGTCCGTCCTTACATCATTCCCTTCAATATTTCCTTCAATTCTGCCCGCCGTTTCTGGTAGGCTTCATCCGAGATCTTCCTGGCGCGGTGCAGGTCGTCGAGCGCCACGATGGCATCGAGGACATCTTCGGAGGAGTCGAACTCATGCTCTTTCTCTTCGCCTTCTTCTTCAACACTGTTGCGGTCCCGCAGATACAGCCAGCCACCGGCCAGGATGAAGGCCAGGCCAAGGATGCCTGCGCCGATCAACAGGTTGCGGTTGCCGGTGGCCGCAGCCGGCTCCGCCGCAGTACCGGCTGTTTCGTCCGGGATGCCCGATACGGTGAAGCGGACAGTATCTCCGGCGGGGACATTGTTCGTGCTGTATACCTGGAAATTAAAGCTCTGGATCGTCTGTAGGCCTTCATCTGTCAGGGTCGTGCTCTCAGCGCTCACACCTTCCGGAAGGAAAACGGTCATATTGCCGACCGGCAGGACGAACGGCTGGGCGATCTCGAATTCCTCCTGCTGCGGGACGGTGGTAAATGCGATCAACCCATAGGAGCCGGCGCTCGGCGGGATCGCCAGGCCCTTGTCGGTGTTGACAAACGGCTCGCTATCCTGCAGGGCTTCATAGCCCTGGCTGGTGGTTCCTTCTGGGTTCTTGATGAACGGGATCTCTGTGCCGTCCTTCAGCTCGACAAGGATCGTCTTGTCGCTCGGGTTGCGGAACGAATAGACACCGAACACCTGCACTTCCGCTCCACCGTACTCGAGGAACATACGGACCTCGTCCATGATGAGCAGGGTGGTATCGTCGGTCATGCCGTACAGGACCAGTGGCGGGATCGTGATCGAAGATGTTCCTTCTTCCACAATCGCAAAATCGGACTGGACCTGGATGCCCTCCACTTCGATCTCGGTCAGGAAGATGCGGCGGGCCGGCATTTCGATGTCGTCAAAGCGATAAGCCCCGTTCTCGTCGATGACGCCTTCCCGGGAGAGCAC
>DATAKV010000019.1:0-1858 GCA_036261375.1 Anaerolineales bacterium | reverse complement strand
GGGGATGAACCTGGATGCAGCGATCGTTATCGCCGAGCGCGAAGATGTGCTTCGCCTGCCACGTTCGGTGATCCGTGATGCTGCGGATGGCAGCCCAATCGTGCTGGTTTGGGAAAATGGGCAGGAGGTTGAGCGCCCGGTGACGCTGGGCCTGCACGGGAATCTGTTTGTCGAAATTCTCAGCGGGCTGGCCGACGGTGAGCGGGTCGTCGCCCGCTGAGAGGCGGAAGAATGGACGCAAAGCGCAACCATCACCTCCTGATCGAGGCGACCGGCTTGACCAGGGTTTATGCCATGGGCGAGTCTACTGTCCATGCTTTGAACGGCGTTGACCTCCGGGTCAGGCATGGCGAATTCGTCGCCTTCATGGGAGCCTCCGGCAGCGGGAAATCGACCTTGCTCCATCTTCTGGGATGCCTGGATCGACCCAGCGCCGGAGAATACCGGCTGGAAGGTGAAGAGGTCAGCCGGCTGACTGCCGACCAGCGTGCTCACCTGCGCAATGTTCGCATGGGATTCATCTTTCAAACGTTCAACCTGCTCCCTAATGCCACCGCATTGGAAAACGCGGTTCTCCCACTCCTCTATCAGAAGGTGCCGGGCGATATCCTCCAGCGTGGCCGGGCTGTCCTGGCCGAATTGGGTCTCGAGTCGCGGGCGGGACACGTACCCAGCCAGCTTTCGGGTGGGCAGTGCCAGCGGGTGGCGATCGCCCGCGCTCTGGTCACCGACCCTGCGCTGGTCCTGGCCGATGAGCCGACCGGCAACCTGGATAGAGCTACGGGAGGTGAGATCATGCAACTGCTCACCAGTATGCACCGGCGCGGCCGCACGATCCTGCTGGTAACGCACGATGAGCATGTAGCCAGGTATGCCCAACGGGTGCTGTATATGCAGGATGGCAGGTTTATTTAAGAAGGCGACTATGACGATCACGAACCTGTTCATTACGGCCTGGAAAGCCCTGTTGAGCAATACACTGCGCGCGGTGTTGACCATGCTGGGCATCATTATCGGGTCGGCCTCAGTGATATCCATGCTGGCGCTCGGTAATGGGGCGCGGGCCGCCGTCGAAGCCAGCTTCCGCGGCCTCGGATCGGACACGATCGAGATCGCGGCGCGGCAGGAGATCGAGGATGGTGAGTACCGCCCGATCGGGAAAGTCCTTTCCTATCAGGATGGGTTGGAGATGGCAGGGGATCTAGAACTGATCGAGCGGGTGGAGATGTCCATCCAGGCCCGCGGGCGTGTGCGCTACGGGCGCAACGTGTTGGATGACGTAGCCATTACAGGCAGCAGCGCCGTGGAGGTGTTGCAGTTAATTCCCACTGGGGGGATCCAGCCGGTGGGATGGCCGGAAGGCGAATTGCTCACTGCCGGGAACCTCGAGAGAGAACTTGTCGCCGGGGGGCGCATATTTTCCCCGGCCGAATTGCTGGCCGGGGAGCCGGTGTGCGTGCTGGCGCATGACACCGCCCAAGATCTCTTTGACGGAGACAATGCCATCAATGAGACCCTTTGGGTGAAACGCACACGCTGCCTCGTGATCGGTGTTCTGGCCGAGGTGGAGTTCATCGATCCCGCTGAGCGGCTCCGCAGGAATCCAAATGAGTTTCTGTTGATGCCGATTGGCGCTGCCATCCATGAGCTGTACGAAGAGGAACCCTCCGTCACGATCACAGCGCATGTTACAGACGAAAACCGCATCGACGAAGCCAGATCTGAGATTGCCGGCTATTTGCGGGAGCGGCATGGCATCGAGAAAAATTTCGATGGTACCTACGCGGATGACTTTGAGCTGGTCACACGTAAGGACGTGCTGGGCGCACAGCAGAAAGCCGCACGTACGTTGTCGCTC
>DATAKV010000016.1:0-8958 GCA_036261375.1 Anaerolineales bacterium | reverse complement strand
TGAAGTCGCTTTTTGAATCGGCCGGACTGCAGGTTGCAGAGCTGCGCAAGTTTCACGAGCTGTCCATTCCCTATGAGTTTTACATGAAAAAGTTGATTAAGCGACAGAGAGTGGTAAACTTTCTGCTACCTGTCGTCCGGCTGTTCTTCAGCATATTCAAGATCCAAAACAAGCAGCTGGTAATTGGGAAAAAACCTGGAGCATAACTGCCCATTCAACGATACAACCAGAGGAGACGCGGGGATGGAGACTTCGAATCCAATTGCACCATCCACAAAACAGGTGACTGTATCTCGATGGATCGATATCTTCTGGCTGCGAGGCTTGCTGATCTTGGCCCTCGGCCTGGGGATATTTTTCCGGGTCACCGGGTTGGGAAATAAGATCTACTCACACGACGAGGCCTATGCCTCACTGCGCTCAGCCGGATATGGCAAGGGGGATGTACTGATTTTCATTCAAGATGGCAGGGATCATACTGTTCAGGAAATACGGTCCTTCCTCCAGCCCGACAAGAGCAAAACCATAATCGATACATTACTCATTACTGCGCGGTCAGGGCCTCACCAGGCGCCACTCTTCTATCTGCTGGCCCATCTCTGGATGCGCCTGGTCGGCGATACGACGACCGCCATGCGCGGGCTGGCTGCACTCTTTGGACTTTTATCCATCCTGTGCATGTACTGGCTGAGCCGGGAGCTGTTCCATTCTCCGCAAAAGGCTCTGCTGACGACGGCGCTGTTTGCCATCTCTCCGTTCCAAATTCTCTTTTCCCAGGATGCACGGCCTTACAGCCTTTGGACACTGGCCACCCTTCTTTCCAGCGCGGCCTTGCTTGGTGCCTTGAGAACAAACCGGCTCAAAGGCTGGCTGCTGTACGGCCTGACCATCGTCGTAGGTGTCTATACTCATGCCTTGTTCCTTTTGGTCGCCCTCGTTCATGGATTGTATTTTGCAGGTCTATATTTGCGCGGGTACAAAAAAGAGTACAGTGGATTCTTGCTGGCGTGCCTGCTGGCTTTCCTAGCCTATCTTCCCTGGTTGTTCATGTTCGTCAGCTATTGGCAGGGTGCCGTGGATGGAATGGATTGGGTCAACCGGTCCACCTCCTGGCAGCAGTTCATAAAGGGCTGGGCTTTGATTTTCAGCTCCCCTTTTTTGGATCTCGATTTTTCAACCGGTAATCTCATTCCGTATCTGCTGCGTGGCCTGGTTTTGGTTTTAATTGCCTGGGGGCTTGTGTACCTGGCGGTCCGGGGCTCGTTCCAGGAAAAGATGTTCATTCTTTCCCTGTTCGTCATTCCAGCCAGCGCTTTTCTCCTGCCCGATCTGCTGATAGGCGGTATGCGCTCGGTCAGCGGCCGATATTTTGTACCGGTCACGATTGCCGCCACTATGGCTGTCGCCTATCTCCTGTCGGACAAACTAGAAAACTTGCAATCCAGCGCATCCATTCGCTGGAAGCTCCTGACTGGCCTCGTCATGGCAGCCAGCCTCACATCCAACCTGAACAGCCTACAGGCGGAAAGCTGGTGGATTAAAGAACTGGGCAGGGTCCGCCCGGACTTTGTGAATATAGTGGATCAGGATCAGACACTCTTGATCGTCAGCACTGGCCAGCATGGCACCACAATTGGAGATGTGCTTTTGCTCAGCCTTGAACTCCACCATGACGTACATTTTAGATTCGTAAAACCTTCAAAGGATTTCACAAGCGACGGCATGTATAAACAAGTTTACTGGTTCCCTGGCTCGTCCGAGGAAGTTCTGAGGATCAGCCAGCAGGAAGGATTGCAGGTGGAGCAAGTACTGCCAGAAACCTTGTGGCAGCTCCAGGTGAGAGACGAATGCATGATCTGTGACGGCGATTCCAGCGATTAACCCGCCTTGTCCTCCGCCTCCTGCATCGGTGGAGCTTTCATTGGCGTGCCAGTCGAGGGGCTGAATTGCTTTGGTGCTGAGTTGGCCGCCTGTTTGCCATCTCCCGATTATTTCACATTCTCTTTTGTCAGGATACACGGAATTACAGCATCTGGGGATTGGCCACACTTGTATCCAGCACCGAGGTCCGCTCGGATGTCCAGAAAATTAGCCCTGACCCATACAACCATCGACCCGAGGTAGCTCATCCAGCAAAAAATTCAGTTGTGCACGAGTTCAGGTACAATCGGCCGCATGACTAATCCCAGTGAATACATCCCCAAAATTGCTATGAGCATCCATGCCCACCCCGATGACCAGGAGTTTAGCATCGGTGGGACTCTTGCCAGGTGGGCGCAAGCCGGATGCGAGATCATTTCGGTGATCATTACCAGCGGCGACTCCGGTTCGAACGATCCTGCCAGGGATGGCAGCTATAAATGGGAGCTGGCTGAGCTGCGGGAAAAGGAACAGCTTGCCGCAAATGCAGTCCTGGGAATTAAGGAAACAGTTTTCCTGCGCTACCCGGATGGAGAGCTGGAGCCTACCATCGCCCTGCGCAAGGACCTGACCCGCCTGATCCGCAAGTACAAGCCGGACACCGTTTCGACGGGAAACCCCGAGGGCTGGTTTTACGGTGACGAGTATCTCAATCACCCCGATCACCGCGCCGCGGCCCAGGCTGCCTGCGCTGCTGTCTTCCCGTCTGCAGGGAGCCGGCTCATGTTCGCCGACCTGCTCACCGAGGGGTATGAACCGCACGATGTCAAACGGCTGTATATCCACGGCACAGACAAGTCCAACACCTGGGTGGACATCACCGATACGATGGAGATCAAGATCCTGGCCCTGCAGCAGCATGCCAGCCAGGTCAACCCGGAGGAAGTGGGGAAATGGATGACCGATTGGGCCATGGAAGAGGCCGGCGATAAGGGCATGAAATACGCCGAAAGCTATAAGGTGATGATCCTGCGCAGGGAGGAGGAAGAAAAGTTCGATTAAAACACCAGATGACCGATCAGGGCGGAGACCACAGTCAGCGTGATATTGTCGATATCCTTGAAGGGCAGCGATTCAACGAGCGTCGCGCCGAGGGCGATCCAGGTGATGGGTAGAATGAAGCGGGTCACAGGTCCGCTGAAGGCGCCGAGCCAGACGTAGATGGCGAAGATGACGATAGTCAGCAGCCATCCGCCTGCGAACACGCTCAGCGTGCCGGCAACGCTCTTCTCCGGTGACCAGGGCAGCTTCAGCGAGTCGATCCGCCGCCCGACGATATCGGCCACCCCGTCGCCGCCGCACATCATCATCAGCGCGGGGATTCCGATCAGCGAGTCTTTCCAGTACAGCAAGGTGATGGCGACGATCATGACCCCGTAGAACAGTGGACCGCGCAGGATCTCGCGCCGGTCCCCCGTCCGCGACATGGCTTTGACCGCGGCTTCATCCTTCAGAATTCCCGTCCCCACCAGAGCAAATTGTGTGGTAACCAGAAGCGGAACCAGCGCCGCCAGCCAGCGTGAGATGGCTACATCCGGGTACATCAGCCAGCACAATACGAAGATCGGCCCCACGCCGATGTGGATCAACTTGCGGCTCAAGCGGCTCTCGATCACGCCGCTGTGGGCCAGAAAGTCCATCAATCGCAGGAAGAAGAGCGCGATGGCAAAGGTAAGGACAGTGGCGATGTAGGGGTTCATGAAGTTTTCCTGTGATGTGTTTTCTCTATTAACACAAAAAGCCGCCTACCCGCGCGGCACAATCTAAAATCGTCAATCTAAAATCGAAAGGTGGGCCCAGCAGGATTCGAACCTGCGACCAAGCGATTATGAGTCGCCTGCGCTAACCACTGCGCCATGGGCCCATGTCTAGTTTAAGGAGAAAGGTTGCAGGTTTAAGGTTCTGATCGTTCAACATTAAACCTGCAACCTTCAACCCGGAAGAGCGGGAGACGGGATTCGAACCCGCGGATATCAGCTTGGAAGGCTGATGCCTTACCACTTGGCGACTCCCGCGTGCGGTCGGTATTTTACCACACTCAGAAGGGTGAGTTTTTCCTAAATTCCTAGGGGGCTAATGCCTTATTTTAACATGAAGAAATGGGTTTTCTAGGGTTTTTAGAATGCAGGGTGAGAAACTCTCTGGCCAGCAGAACTTTCGGCCTCGGGTCGGTCAAGTCTCCGTGTGTTCTCATGGGACTCCTTCCTGATTGTTCTGCCCAGAGACGTCTCTACTGGTTCTTAGGAACGTAAACCAGCGCCACCCGTGCTTCATCTATGGCTTCCTCACGCGGAACCTCAATTCCGGCAATCACAGCCAGGAAGTCTTCTACATTGGTACGCCACTGGAACCAGCGCAGTTGCCTGGCGGTTTCAATTTCTTCGGTAGAATAGACATGATCGTTTTGGATCATCACCTTGGCCACCAGAGCGGAGCACTCAGCGTACTCCTCGGGGCCAGGAACAGGCAAGTCATTATGGGTATCCATGCGTGTCTCCTTTGTTGTAGTACATCATTATACCGGTCGGCAATCACCAACATAACCTCCATTGACCCATCCCTGTTTGACAGGTTTCATCCAAGATCAAGACCTCTGCTGTAAGGAATGATTATGGCTGAGCAGGTTATAATGTGGAAGAAGGAATGGGTGGCATCCTCGTGACCTGCTGAATAACCTTTTGCTCTACCTTATGGAGGCTCACATGATTAGGTCCAGAGAACTTTCCAACAAACCCCTCATCAGTATTACGGATGGAAAAAAAGTGGGGGAGGTCAAAGACGTGTACCTCGACCAGGATATGCGCCAGGTGGCAGCCGTGTTTCTCGGCAAAGAGGGACTCATTAGTCGCAAGACACTGATGATTGACCGTAGTGCTGTGCAAGTGTATGGCATTGACGTCTGGCTTGTGTCCAACTCCCATACAGTCCAGGGACCGGGAGATATTCCCGGCTCGGAAACTTTTATCTTAGTCGGTGAGCTGCGCGGACGCGAGATCCAAACGGAAGGCGGCACAAAAATTGCAGTGATCGAAGATGTTATTTTGGATAACGAAGCTCGTGTTTTGGGTTTCAGTCTGGGCAAAGTTTATGCGCAAGGGCCATTGGCCGAAAGAAAGGCGATTGTGCGCGATGCCATCCTTATCCTGGGAAATACAAAAGAACCGATGACGATCAACCTAGCACAGGCTGAGTCACTAGTGTTACCAGCTGCGTGAGTAAAGGTGTAAAGTTAGCTGAAGAAAACCAGCACTTTTGATACTTCAAAGAGGATAGGGCTTTAGAATGCATTCTATAAAGCAAAGGACCCCGAGTAGATCGGGGTCCTTTGATCAAACGGAAGGCACACTAATCCAAATGCAGGCTTAAGTACCGGAAAATCACCTGTTTTTGCACTAATTCCCTACAAATAGAGCAAAATAGGAGCTTTATCTGCTCGATACACTCTGAAAAATCCGATGGAAATTGTCAAAACTTCCTGACAGACCCCTCTCTCCCTTTCAGGTACATTAGGGGCAGAGTTTGAGCGAGACTCAGACAAATCAAATCATTGTTTCAAAGTAGGAGAGATAACATGGATACCAAGTTTACTGTTCCACAAACACACACTTCAACCCACACTTCCCCGACCAATTTGATCAAAGTGTCCGCCGACTCACGCACCGCTGCTGTGGCGGGTGCAATCGCCGGTGTGATCCGCGATCACAGGCATGCGGAAGTCCAGGCGATCGGGGCGGGAGCCGTCAACCAGGCAGTCAAGGCCCTTGTGCTGGCCACCAACTACCTGAAGCTGGACGGTATTAACGTTGCCTGCACGCCCGAGTTCGCCGATGTGACCATCGACGACAAGGTGCGAACAGCCATCAAGCTGGTTATCGACCCGCAGTAGTCATCCAACTTAATAAAAGGAAAACCGCCAGGGTGCATCTTACGGCCCTGGCGGTCGCTTTTAAGCGGAATGACCATCCGTTTTCGCTAGATGCTTCATCTTTGAAGCTCAGACTTGATCACGTTCATCCGCTCGAGCAGGCGGCGGATATGGCCTTCCTTGATCATCTGTTCCCAGTGGCCGTCGGAAAAACGCTCACCTCGCACACAAAAGGTCAGCATGGTCCTGATCTGGGACAGAGTTGCCGTCTCGATACCATTTTCACCTTTGATCATCTTCCAGGCCTGCTCTGGATTATAGTCATAGTCCAGCCAGCCCCCGCCGGAGACAGCACGGAAAAACTCGTCCACAAGAGGATCGTAGGTGGGATAGGGCATGGTGTACGTGCCATCCTTGTTTTTTCCGCCTTCCCATTTCACAACCGGTGAAAAGCCCGGGGCGTAGAGGCGCGGCAGGAAGGAGGTCAGGGCTTCGATGTCCTGGAGGGTGGGTTGGTGATCTTTTTTCATGGCGATATCCATTGTTTTTACTATAGCATGAATTTTACGTGCAAGCGGGGTCCTCATTGACTCTAGAACATACGTTCCATTATAATCTTCGTACAATGTCTATCTGGAAGCGTTTGCTGTACTGGATAGGCTTGCGTCCAAATCCCGGCCCTCGTTATTTTGAGATCAGCGAAAGTCTTCAGGTTACCCTGTCCACCCTGGCAGAGCGCGATGGCCGTCCAGAAGATCAACTTGCCCAAGAACTCCTGGCCGCCGGCCTCACCGAATACTATTCCCTGGACGAGCTGTGGAAGAAGTGGGAATCTCTCACGCCGCGCGAGCGGGAGGTCACCGCGCTCGTCTGCCTGGGGAACACCAACCGCCAGGCCGCGGCGCGTATGAACGTCACGCCGGCGACCGTCAAGTTCCACCTGCACAACGTCCTGGAAAAGTTCGGACTGGACTCCCGCTCCCAACTCCAGCAGCTCCTGGAAGAATGGGACTTCAGCGCCTGGCAGTAGCCCAACCTAGCCATATCCCCACCCCACCCTAGCCACTTCCCTCCCCGGAATCCTAGCCCCTGGGGAGTTTTCTTTTCACACGGAGATTGTTATGGTGGGTACATGAACTTTCCTCACCTTCTCAAACCCAACCGATTGATCGTGCTCTGCACCCCGTCCGCGGCCCGGGAGCAGGTCGCCGCGCTGACGGCAGAGCTGGCGCTGTGCGGCTCAGTCACCGTGCTGGACGGCGGCAACCGCTTCCCCGCCTACCAGACCATGCGAATGCTGCGCCGGCGCACACCCAACATCCTCCCGACGGCCAGACGCATCTTCCTGCGCCGCGCCTTCACCTGCCACCAGATGCTGGTCCTGCTCGAAAGCACCCCCGCTCTGCACCAGCCGTACATTATCCTGGATCTGCTGGCGACCTTCCACGACGAGAACGTGCCGGAGGAGGAGGTCAGCCGCCTGCTCGACCGCTGTCTCGCCCAGATCGACCGGCTGAGACTCGAAGCGCCGGTCATCGTCAGCCTGGCCCATCCTCACCCGGAGCGCATGTTTCTCTTTGAGCGTGTCTGTGCCCGCGGCGATGAAACGATCCAGATCGAAGTTCCCTTTCCCCTTGCCACACAGCCGGCTCTGTTCTGAGAATGGGACGCACGCTTGCTTCCATCACCCAGGCCTTCCTGGACGAGGAATCCTCCTTTGCCAAGTTCCGCCGCGCCCTGCGTCGCAGCGACCAGCTCGTACTGGACGACCTCTTCGCTTCCGCCCGCCAGCACCTGGCCGCCGCGGCCTATGCCTCGCATGCCCTGCCGTTCGAGACCATCCTGCTCTGCATGCTGCTTGAGGAACACAAGGAGGTGATCCGCCTGCGCCAGTTCATGGAGGAGCACCGTGATCGGGATGCGTAAACTGCGCGGCTGGCTGCTGGATCTGTATCCAAACGAGGCGGGGTTATCCGTTTGGATGCTGGGACAGGATGGAAAGCGCCATCACCTTCACCAGAATGTTGCCGTCAAGTTTTATATCGCCGGATCCTCGTCCCAGCTGCGCTCGGCCTGGAAGTGGTTATCCCCTCAGCCCGAGAAACCGGCCCTCGCCCGAGAGGAACGCAGGGATCTCTTCGCCGGCATGATTCCCGTCCTGGCGGTGGAGCTGTCAAAGCCCAGCGATCTGCCGTCTCTGTTCCGGCGCATCTCAAAAGCGTTCCCTGATCTGACCTATTACGATGTCGATATCCACATGTCATTACGTTATGCCGCCCGCCATGGAGCCTACCCGCTCGCCGATTGTGAAGTGGAGATCGATGCGCTGAACCGCATTCACGATATCCAGGTGCTGAGTTCCCCCTGGGATATTGACACCATCCATCCGCCGTTGAGCGTTCTGACCCTGGAGCCGGAATGTGATCCCTTCCACGCCGAGCCGCGCAAAGTCTGGATCCAGACGGCACAGGCCCGCTTCGCCCTGGACATCGAGCCGCGGCGCGCCTTCCTGGTGGCGCTGCGGGCCATCCTCAAGCGCCACGACCCGGACCTGATCCTGACCGCCTGGGGTGATACCTGGCTCCTGCCGCGCATCCTGGAGATGGCCAGGGATGCACGTCTGGAGATCCCCCTCAACCGCGATCCGGACCGCGAGATCAATTATCGCGAAGCAAGAACCTATCACGCTTATGGACAGGTCATCCACCGCGGCCAGCAGATCCACCTGGCCGGTCGCTGGCACATCGACATCTACAACGCGGTCATGTACCACGATTACAACCTGGAGGGCATCTGGGAGCTGGCGCGGGTCACCGCCCTGCCTGTGCAAACGGTGGCGCGGGTCTCACCCGGCACCGGCATCTCGTCCATGCAGATCGTGACCGCGCTGAAGGACGGCGTCCTGGTCCCCTGGCGTAAGCAGCAGGCAGAGGACACCAAGACCATCCTCGACCTGCTCCGGTCCGACCTCGGCGGCCTGGTCTTCCAGCCGACCATTGGCCTGCACAAGGATGTGGCCGAGATCGATTTTGTTTCCCTGTACCCCAGCATCATGGAAGCGTTCAACATCTCACCGGAAACCATCCGTCCCGGTCATCTCGACCCGGACACTCACCTACCGATGACAACCGGGGAAAGAGGTCTTGTCCCCAAAACCCTGGAGCCACTCCTCA
>DATAKV010000617.1:0-4063 GCA_036261375.1 Anaerolineales bacterium | reverse complement strand
GAGCAGGATATGCCTGCCTTTGAGGTATTGGCATAACCGGGCCTGTGCATTAGTAGAGCCGGCGAAGGTATACCCCAGAGACTCTGCAATCGCAGGCAGGATGTATTCGGAGGAGGCTGTTCCGGCTAGCGATACCAAATAAACACCGTCCCGGAAAACTTCTCCCATTTTATGGGCGGTCTCCAGGGCCAGGCGGGTCTTTCCCACCCCTCCCGGACCGGTCAGGGTCAGCAGCCGGCAGGCGGGGTTTTGAAGCTGCTGGAGGATCATGGCAGACTCAGGCTCCCGTCCAACGAGTGGCGTTGCGGGTACTGGAAGCCTGCTTGGATGGAGTTGGGTGACGGGCGTGGGTGGGAGTGCCGAGAGAGGCGGGAGCGAGTCCAGGTGGAAGATGCCCTTTTCCTGCCGGGCGATTTTCAGGAAAAGATCCTGCTGGTCGGAAGGAATCCCCAGGTGCTGTGCCAGTAGGGCCGCAACCTGGTGGGAGGGCCGCCGTTCATCCGCTTCGATTTTGACAATGGTTGCCAGGGAACATCCAACCAGCCAGGCAAGTTTTTGCTGGGTGAGGTCAAGGGTCTTGCGCCTGCGTTTTACCCAACTTCCGAAGGATTGGTCCATGAATTGTGAATGCGAAACGGTTTATTCGGATAACGACGCTGCCATTGTACTCTTTTTTGTCCATGATTTTGTACACAAAACCTGCACCTTCTTTTTGGGGAAAGGAATAAAGTATAGGTAGATGCAGGCCCTGACCGACGTGAGCTGGACTCCCTGGAGACAGCCCAGCCAGCAAAGTGACATGACGTTGACCTGTTTGCCAGCACACAGCCAAACCTTGCTGTATCGAGACCTTTTCTAAAATCTGGAGGTAAAGAATGAACTCAAGTAATCTGTCGTCCTTCAAAATACTCATATGGGTCGCTCTGCTCACCTTTATGACCAGCGCCTGTGGGAAAATTGTCGGCGACACTAACTATACCCTTGCTGAAGGCAGCACAATTTCCGGTACGCTGTTTTTGCTCTCGAATAATGCCCTGTTGGAGAAGGGCACGACCGTGGACGGCTCGGGGATATCGTTTTAGTCACCGGCAACCTCAAGCTTGATAGGTCTGCCGATGTGAGTGGGGAAGTGAATGTCATGAGTGGTAACCTATCTCGTTAAGCATACTGTTGTGAGTTAAGAATAGAGGTAATTATGAACGAACATAAGCATCATACTGTGCAGGATCAATCCCCGGAGAACGAGGAGAATCATGAGCACCATGAGATGAACCACTCGACCCATGAGGGGCACGTGGAACATTCCACACACCAGGAACACGCTGCCGAAATTGCCACTCACGGGCAGAATATGCCTGGACATGCAGCGGCCGGACACGCGGGTCATTCGGCCCACGCAGGTCACGGAACAGACCACAGTGGGCACGAGCAGATGTTCCGGGTCCGCTTCTGGTGGAGCCTGCTGCTGAGCATCCCCGTGCTGCTCTACAGCGAAATGATCCAGATGTGGCTGGGATTCAGCCTGCCTGTCTTCCCATTCAGCGAATGGATCCCTTTTGTCTTTTCTGTCATCATCTTCGCCTATGGCGGCGTTCCCTTCTTGCAGATGGCCGTCCCTGAGCTGCAGGAGCGCAAGCCGGGTATGATGACACTCATCTCGCTGGCGATCTCGGTGGCATTCCTCTACAGTGTCGCGGCCCAGTTTCTTAACCTGGGTGAAGGCTTCTTTTGGGAGCTGGTCACCCTCATCGACATCATGCTGCTGGGTCACTGGCTCGAGATGCGCTCGGTGCGCCAGGCCTCCGGCGCGCTCAGCGAGCTGGCAAAACTCATGCCCGATACGGCAGAGCGCATCCACCATGGTGACATGACCGAAACGGTCGCGGTCTCTGCACTGAAGCACGGTGACCTGGTTCTCGTCCGTCCCGGCGCCAGTATCCCGGCCGATGGAGAAGTGGTGGACGGCCACTCCAATGTCAGCGAAGCGATGATCACTGGCGAATCGAAACCGGTCCACAAGATGGCCGGCGCAAAGGTCATCGCCGGGACGATCAACGGCGATGGCAGCCTGCGTGTACGTGTTACCGCGACGGGCAATGAAACAGCGCTGGCGGGAATCATGCGACTCGTCGAGCAGGCCCAGCAGTCCAAATCCCGGACGCAGGTGCTGGCCGATAAAGCTGCAGGCTGGCTCTTTTATGTTGCTCTCGGCGCAGCCATTGTGACCGCGATCGCCTGGACGATCGCTCGCGGCTTCGATCTGGAAGTTCTCAACCGCGTGGTTACGGTCCTGGTCATTGCCTGTCCGCATGCGCTCGGGCTGGCGATCCCGCTTGTCGTTGCCATCACCACAGCGATGGGTGCCCGCAACGGCATCCTGGTCCGGGACCGGCTGGCTCTCGAAGCGGCCCGCGAGATCGATGTGGTCATCTTCGACAAGACCGGCACCCTGACGAAAGGCCAGTTCGGCGTGGTCGACCTGGTGACCGGACCGGGCATGGATCGTGACCGCGCTCTGGCCGTTGCCGCCGCGCTCGAAGGCGACTCCGAGCACCTGATCGCCCAGGCCATCCGCCGCTATGCCCGCGAGAAGAAGACATCCCTGCCCTCGGTTCGCGAATTCTCGGCTCTCAAAGGACGCGGCGTCCAGGGGGTGGTCGACGGTGAAACGTACTATGTCGGCGGACCGCGCCTGCTCGAGATGCTCTCGCTGCAGCCGCAATCCGACCTAGCTGCCTTCAGCGACTCGGCTAATCAAAATTCTCAGACTGTTGTTTACCTGGCGACCGCTAAGGAGATCCTTGCCGCCTTCTCCATCGCCGACGTTATCCGTCCTGAGAGCAAACAGGCCGTCCAGCAGCTGCAGGAGATGGGCATCGAAGTGGCCATGCTCACCGGCGACAGCCAGGCCGTAGCCAAAGCCGTCGCCACCCAGCTGGGGATCCAGCGCGTCTTCGCCGAAGTGCTTCCCGAGCACAAGGACCAGAAGGTGCTCGAATTACAGAGGCAGGGCAAGCGCGTCGCGATGGTCGGCGATGGGGTCAACGATGCACCGGCCCTGACCCGCGCCGACGTCGGCATTGCCATTGGCGGCGGCACGGACGTGGCCATTGAGTCGGCCGGCCTGATCCTGGTCAACAGCAATCCTCTCGATGTGGTCAAGATCTTCAGGCTCAGCCGGGCCAGCTATAAGAAGATGATCCAGAACCTGTGGTGGGCGGCCGGCTACAACATCTTCGCCATTCCGCTCGCCGCCGGGGTACTCGTGAACCAGGGCATCCTGCTCTCTCCGGCGGTCGGCGCCCTGCTGATGTCGATCAGCACCATCGTCGTTGCTATCAATGCCCAGCTGCTCCGTAGAGAGATTCTCTAGTTTAATATGTCATTGCAAGGAGCCCAGGGAGCATTCAAAGGTTGTTGGATGCACCCGGCTTCGGCGGACTGAAGTCCTGCCTCAGTTCCTGAAAGTTGGCTAAAAGCCGACTCGTGTGCGCCAATCCGAAGGACTTCCCTGTACAGAGCAGGCGGCTTTAGCCCAGCTCATTCGATTCCTATCCACAACCTTTTGGTGCTCCCAGAGCCCATATCCCTTCCAAGAAGATGTACAATACTCCAGCTATACATCTCTGAAAAGGATTGTTTATGCTGGATACTCCTCACCGCCGCTTCAATGCCCTGACGGATGAATGGGTGCTTGTCTCTCCGCACCGTGCAAAGCGTCCCTGGCTCGGACAGGTCGAAAAGCTCGCCCCCGAACACCTGCCCGCTTACGACCCAACCTGTTACCTCTGCCCGCGTAATGAGCGGGCCGGGGGCTTCGTTAACCCGGATTACACCGGGACCTTAGTCTTCGAGAACGACTTCGCCGCGCTGCTGCCGGATGCCCTGGAGGGGGCCAATGATCCGGCTTCGCCTCTGCTGGTGGCCGTGCCCGAGCGGGGACAGTGCCTGGTCGTCTGCTTCTCACCGCGCCACGACCTGACCCTGCCCGAGCTCGATCTGCCTGTTGTGGAGAATGTGCTCGCCACCTGGACGAGCGCCTCCAGCGACCTGGCGCAGAAGG
>DATAKV010000009.1:0-9869 GCA_036261375.1 Anaerolineales bacterium | reverse complement strand
GGAGCCGATTCTCACCCCCCTATTTTTCTGGCTCCCGGAAGGATGGCAGGGGATTTCGCGGGCGGCCCTGGTGGCGGGCTTTGCTTATTTCATCATGACTGCCCTGCACGTCATCATCGGCGAGTTGATGCCCAAATCCATTGCGCTTCAAAGGTCTGAAAGCACCGCGCTGGCCATTGGCCGCCCGATGGCCTTTTTTGCGTTGCTATTTTCCCCGCTGATCTGGCTTCTCAATGGCATAGGGAATTTCCTCCTGCGCCTGATGGGATTCCATGCCGCCGAAGGTCACTCACAGGTGCATTCGCCTGAGGAGCTTGATATGATCTTCACTGAGTCGCACAAGGGCGGCGAGATTAATCAGACCGAATTCGAGATCCTGCACCGGGTGGTCCGCTTTTCGGATACCACCGCGCTTGCTATTATGGTGCCCAGGCTTGAAATGCAGGCGCTGCCTGTTATGGTGACCCGCAGTGCACTGTCCGAGTTTTTGGAGGACCGCCCGCATACCCGTGTCCCGGTCTACCGGGAATCACTCGATGATATTGTGGGAATCGTCAACACCAAGGACCTCGAGCATCTGATCAACCGCGAGCTTGCCCGCGAGCTGGAGCAGTGGAAGGCTTCCGTTTCCGGCAGGAAGAACGGCCAGCAGACCTCGTCAGACAGCGATTCAACGGAAGAGAAAATGCTGGACCTGCGGCAGATCATGTACGAGGCAGCGGTTGTGCCCGAGACCATCCGGATCGACAAGCTGCTCACAGAGTTCAAGCGCCGCCGCCAGCAGATGGCCCTTGTGATCGACGAATACGGCGGCACGGTGGGCCTTGTCACCCTGGCCGACCTGCTGGAGGAAGTGTTTGGCGATATGCCCGACGAAGCCGATGAGAGCGAGCCGGACATTTTGAAGCGGCCCGATGGCAGTTTCCAGCTGGCAGGCGGTGTCAGCATCGATGAGGTGAACGAGCTCTTTGGCTTTGGCTTCCCTACCGACCAGGCGGTGACCATGGCCGGCCTGGTCCTCAATGCCCTGGGGCGCATCGCGGCGGTGGGAGATGAGGTGGAGATCAACGGGCTGCGCCTGCGCGTCGAGCAGGTGGACCGCTTCCGCATCGCCACCCTGGGTCTGTTCCTTCCTGTCGAACCATCTTCTGAGAGCCTTTCACCCGGCCAGACGGATCGATAGAATCCGGGTCCCTTTTTGCTCAGAAGGCATAGATCTCCTCAAAAGTTGAAAAGTCAAACGAGCGCATTTTCGAACTGCATGTTATACAGGCGCGCGTAGATCCCGCCCAGAGCCAGCAGTTCCCGGTGAGTACCCTGTTCCTCAATGCCGCGGTCGGTCAGCACCAGGATCTGCCTGGCATTGCGGATCGTGGACAGACGGTGGGCGATGATGAACGTGGTCCGGTTTTTGGCCAGCTCCTCCAGCGCCTCCTGGATGACGCGCTCGCTTTCATAGTCCAGGGCGCTGGTGGCTTCGTCGAAGATCAGAATGGGCGGGTCCTTCAGAAAGACGCGGGCGATGCTCAGCCGCTGCTTCTGCCCGCCCGAGAGCTTGACGCCGCGCTGGCCGATGTCGGTGTGGTAGCCCTCCGGCAGGGACAGGATGAAGTCATGGGCGTTGGCTTTCTTTGCCGCCTCGACGACCTGCGCTTCGTCCGCCCCCGGTTTCCCGTAGCGGAGATTTTCGAGCACGGTCCCGGCAAACAGGTACACATCCTGCTGGACAACGCCCACATTCCTGCGCAGGGAGCTCAGTTTGATATCCCGGATGCCGATCCCATCCAGCCGGATCTCCCCTTCGCTGACCTCGTAAAAGCGAGGGATCAGGGAACACAATGTCGTTTTTCCAACGCCCGACGAGCCCACCAGGGCGACTGTTTCCCCGGTCTGGACTTTCAATGAAAGGTTTCGCAGGCCGTGGGCGTGGGTCTCTCTGTAGCGAAAGGCGACATTCCTGAATTCGATGTCTCCCTGAACTGTCGTGAGCTCTACGGCCTTGGGCGGATCCTGGACCTCCGGCTCGATCTCCAGAATTTCCATGAAGCGCTCGAAGCCGGTGAATCCCTGCTGGTACTGCTGGGCGATCTCGCCGAATCGCAGGATCGGCTCGATGAAGTTGCCGGTGTACAGCAAGAAGACCAGCAGGTCACCCAGGTCGAGGGAGCTGCGCGTGATGCCGATGCCGCCCAGCACGACCACGGCCGTTGTCAGCAGGTGCGTAAACCCGGTCAGGCCTTCATAGGAGAAGGCTTCATTCTTGTAGCGGAGCTTCCGGCTTTCCAGAAAGCTGTCTGTTGCATGGGCGAACTTCCTCCGCTCCGTCTCCTCATTCGCAAAGGATTTCACCACGCGGATCCCGGACAGGGTGTCCTCCACCTGGGCGTTGATATCCCCGATCCGCTCCCAGTAGCCGCGCAAGGCGATGTTGATCCTGCGGTAGAAATAGGCCGCATACAGAAACATCACCGGCAGGAAGAGGAAAACGGTGATGGCCAGAGGGGCGTCGATCTGGAGCAGAATGACAAAGGCGCCGATGAATTTCACCGAATAAATGACAAGATCCTCCGGGCCATGGTGATACAGCTCAGATAGCAGGAACAGGTCATTCGTGATCCGCGACATGAGCTGTCCCGTGCGCTGCTCGTCGTAGAAGCGCAAGGGCAGTTTCTGATAATGGTCGAACAGCTCGCTGCGCAGGTCGCCTTCCATCATGGCGCCCAGGGTGTGGCCGCGGTAGGCCACGTAGAAGTTGCAGGCTGTATGCACCAGCACCAGCAGCAGCATGAGAGTGCCAACCTGCAGGATGCGCTCGGGGGCATCTGGGGCGTTCCCTTCCAGGATTGTCGTCGTAATATAGCGGGCGCCCAAAGGCAGGACCAGTGTGATCCCGGCGACGATCAGGGCGCAGGCCATCACCGAGAGGAACAACTTCCAATAGGGTTTGTAATACGAGAGGAATTTCTTCGTGCGGGACTTCATCGGCTGCGATCTCCATTTGATCAAAAGAAACGCCGCGGTCAGGGCCGCGGCGGGAGTTGGGTTCCCAGGCAGGGAACAAAAACCACGGGTGGCTCTGCAAGGCACACCCGTGGGGATCTAATCAACTGGAAATCGAAAGGAAAGGGGTTTTCAGGTGCGCTCACAGAACAGAAAATACTCTGTTAAAGGCTGCTGACATGTGAGCGGACCTCCTTTGGGAATGGATTCGATGGACAAGCTATCGTAGTGTGACTTTAACGGAACCCGGAGGGTTTGTCAAGGTGCCTGAAGGTGCCCGCAGGGCATGGAAGGTTTGTTGCAATGACCTGCAGGTTCGTCGCAATGCCTTGCGGGTTTCCCGCAGTGCTTTGCAGGCTTGTTGCAATGCCTTGCATGCTCGATGTAAGGCACTACATGTTTGATGTGAGGCCCTGCATGTTCGATGTAAACCCTTACATGTTTGTTGCAAGGTCTTACAACTTTGATGTAGAGCCTTACATGTTTGATGTAAGACCCCACATGTTTGTTGCAGGGGCCGGCAATCGAGTTGTGTTGCCTGTCATCGGGCTTGCTGGGTTCGTTGAGTTCGATGTATGACCTTCCGTGACCTACGAGGGGTCTTCTCTAAGCGTTTCAAGAGCCAGCGGTAAAACTACGGGCGGTATACAACCTTCCAGATGTGGACCTTTCCATCCCCTCCGGCGGTGGCGAGCAGGCCGCTGTCGGCGGAAAGGGCCAGGGCGCTGATCCCGCCCGGGGAGAAGATCTCGAAGCGGGGCTCGTAGTCGGAGGTGGCATAGATGCGTACCAGTCCATCCCGTGTTCCAATTAGCAGGGACGAGCCATCCGCTGTGTAAGCCAGGCCGTCGACGCTGGTCGTCAACCCTTCCAGCTTGCGGATCAACCTCCCGGTGGACAGGTCCCAGAGCCAGACACTTCCCTCCCTGCAAGATTCGTTTACGACAGTCGCACAGGTCCCGGTGGCGAGGGTGGCGCCATCGGGTGAGACAGACGCCCGGGCGACCTGGTGGGCATGGTTCAGGGTGTAGAGCGGGGTCCCGTCGCTTGCTCTCCAGACCTGAACGTTGCGCGACGTCCCCCCGCCAGCCAGCAGAGTTCCATCCGGAGAAAAGTTCATGACCTGGATGTTCCAATACTCAGGGAATTTGACCCGCGGCTCCCATGTCCCCACGGAGTAGGTCCAGACGGCCGCGTTGCGGATCTGGTTCAGCGGCTCGTCGACCCCGCCCACGGCCAGGGTCTGGCCATCGGGCGAAAAGCTCACGCTAACGACCTCCCCGGGAAAATTCAGGACCTTGAGGATGTCCCCGTTCCGCCAGTCCCGGACGATTGCCGTCCCGTCGCTCGAGACGGAGACGAGCACCTGGCCATCGGGCGAGAATGCCAGCCCCCAGACGATAGTACTGTGTCCGCCCAAAATCCCTTGCGCCTGACCGGTTGCTGTATCCCAGATGTGGACGGCAAAATCGTCGCTATTGCCTCCGGCCGCGGCCAGGACGGAGCCGTCCGGGGAGAACGCCAGGGTGCGCGGCAGCTCCAGGTCGCCCACGCTGTTGACGATCTCCAGCAGAGGATAGGTCCCCTCGCGGATGGAGATCAGGGTGGGGGTGGGCAGAGCAAGGACTTCGGTCGGCGCGGGTGGGGTGAAGGTGGGAGTTGGGGAGGCTGCCATGGGCGACGGCACGGCCAGAGATGTAGCCGCCGGGGACATGATCTCGATCGAAAAACTGCAGGCTTCCAGGATGAGGGAGCCCAGTAGAAAAATGACGAACGGGATGGAGGATTTTAATTGTTTCATTGCAGCCTCTCTTTCCGCCTGTGCAAGATGCCGGTAGGGAATGAGCTATTAAACGCCTGTGTGGAAACGATTGTTCCACGATCCACCCGGCTTATGAGGTTTTTGACCCCCGTAAAAAGCTATTTACTGAGTCTCCAACAATCCCCTCTGGGCGGCGACGGCGATCGCCGCGGCGCGCGAGTCGACACCCAGTTTGCCGTAAATGCTTGCCAGGTGGGCCTTGACGGTCCGTTCGGAAATGCCGAGCTGCAGGCCGATCTCCTTGCTGCGCTGGCCGCGGGCAACCGAGCGCAGCACCTCCAGCTCACGGTCGGTCAGGCCGGTCGGGTCGCTGGACCTGGTTGAAGCGGGAGCAGCGACCCGTGAAAGCACACGGGCCACGATCTCGGGTTTGAGCAGCGTCTCGCCGCGGGCGGCTGCTCGCAGAGTCTCGAACAGGGTCGAGCGCTCCGTATCCTTGAGCAGGTAGCCGCGCGCCCCGGCCTGCAGGCCGCGGAACATGAGCTCATCTTCATTGAATGTGGTCAGGATCACGACGGCGATCTCCGGCTGGTCGCGGCGCAGGCGCTCGATGGCGGTCAGGCCGTCCATGTTCGGCATGCGCAGGTCCATCAATACAACATCGGGTTTCAATTCCTGGCATAACTTGACTGCCTGGGCTCCATCGGAGGCTTCGCCTGCCACCTCGAAATCCGGCTCGGTCTCCAGGATCAGACGCAGCCCCTGGCGGACGATGCGATGGTCATCTGCGATCAGGATGCGGATCATAGCGGGATCTCGAGGGTCAGGCAGGTGCCTTTGCCGGTCTCACTCTGGATGTCGAGCCGGCCGTTGGCCAGGCGGACGCGTTCGCGAAGTCCCAGGATGCCATAATGACCGGAAGGGATGGAAGAGGGGTCGAATCCCAGGCCGTCATCCTGCACCGACATGGACAACTGCTCATCCTTGATCTGCACATGTACCTCCACCCTCTCCGCCTGGGCATGCCGTGCAATGTTGGTGAGCGCTTCTGCCAGGGCACGGACCACCGTCTCTTCGACGTGATTGGGCAGAGGCGGCAGTGGGTCCGAGTCAACATGAACATCCAGGCCGGTTGCATTTGTGAAGCGGGCGATCTCCTGGCGCAGGGCGGAATCCAGGTCGTGGTGCGAGGAGTGGCGCAGATCGTCGATGGCGCTGCGGGCATCGGCCAGGGTGGAGCGGGCCTGCACCATCGCATCGGCGACGATGGCGTGTGCCTTGTCGCTGCGATTGTGCCCCAGGTGGGCATCGGCCGCCTCGAGCTGCAGGATCAAACCGGCCAGACCCTGTGAGAGTGTATCGTGCAGCTCACGCGCCAGGCGCTGGCGCTCGCTGGCAATGGTCAGGTCTTCGACGCGGGCGGAGTACTCGGTCAACTGCCGGTTGGCGGTTTCCAGCTCCGAAGCAAGGGCTTGCGCCTGTTCCCGGGCCTCGGCCTGGCGCAGATACATCGTGACATACATCCCGATAAAAATGACGGTGGGGATGATCGTGAGCAGCCAGTACGTGGCACTCTCCAGGTTGGTAAAGATCACAAAGTTGGTCAGCGAGAGGGCCAGGTAATAGAGCGTGGAGAGCACGCCCCAGCGGCTGATGCCCAGGAAACCGATGGTCTCGCCGATAAGGGCCATATAGAGGGCGAAGACCATACCGGTATTGTGCGAGAGATGGGTAATGACGAATGCTAGTAATCCCTGCCCAATGACATAGGCGGCTTTGCGCCAGGGAACCTGGATGATGGGGATGACCAGCCAGTGCAGGGCGATCTGCGCCACCATGAGGACTGTGAAGAGAAACAGGGGACCCGGCTGGCGCAGGGAGGGGTTCTGAGCCAGTGATAACAAATACACGCCGAACAGGACGACCGTCATGAATACAAAGAAGATGCGGTAATCGTTCTCGGGCTTGAGGGAGAATTTGGCGGGCATGATGACTGCATTCTATCTGATTCTAAGAGCGGCTGCCATTGTTCGAGCGTACAGTGTACGAAGGAGCACTGTACGCTTTCCCAAAGGCACACTGGTGATCTTATGAGGCAAATCCTATACTGTGCAAGCTACGGGCGGCTGTCCACCCGGACAGGACAAGACTGACCTGATGGAAGAGGCGTGCTCGAGATGTGAGTTCTATACTGTACTCTGAACAAAAAGGAGAGTCTATGAATGCGATCGAAGTCTACCAGCTCAAAAAGTCTTTTGGCGATTTACAGGCGGTCCAGGGTGCCTCTTTTTCTGCGCAGGCAGGCGAGGTGCTCAGCCTGCTGGGCCCCAATGGAGCCGGGAAAAGCACAACCATTTCCATGTTGTCGGGTCTGCTGGCGCCTACCAGCGGGGAGGCCTGTATCATGGGCCATTCCGTTACGAAGGAACCCGAAGCGGCCAAGAGGAGCCTGGGCGTGGTGCCGCAGGATATTGCGCTGTATCCCGATCTCTCGGCGCGCGAGAACCTGGTCTTCTGGGGCAAAATGTATGGTCTGCGCGGCGCGGAATTGAAATCCCGCGTGGACGAAGTGCTCGACGTCATCGGCCTGGCCGACCGCCAGAAGGACCATGTGGGCAAGTTTTCGGGCGGGATGAAGCGCCGAGTCAACATCGGCGCGGCGCTGCTGCACAAGCCAGATGTGGTCATCATGGATGAACCGACTGTTGGCATCGATCCGCAGTCGCGCCGCCATATTCTGGAGAATGTCAAAGAGCTGAACCGGAAGGGCATGACCGTCCTCTATACCACGCACTATATGGAAGAGGCGGCAGAGCTCTCGCACCACATCGCCATCATGGACAAGGGCAAGGTCATCGCCTGCGGCACCCATGACGAGCTGATCAAAGTGGTCGGCGAGGAGACGCGCATCGATCTCACGCTCAATGCCGAGGCGGAGAACGTTCTCGGCGCCTGGCGGGGGACGGAAGGCGTTTCCCGGATCGACGCGACAGAGGGGAAGGTCAGTGCGCTGGTCGACGACTCCAACCGCGTCCTGCCGCGCTTGTTTGATGCGGCGTCGAAGGCCGGTGTGCGCATCACGTCGGTGGACATCCAGGAACCGAACCTGGAGACGGTGTTCCTGCACCTGACGGGAAGGGCGCTGCGGGATTGATGGCAGACCATGGACGATAGACCATAGATCATAGACGATGGTCGAGGGTCCATGGTCAATCGTCTACATTGGGAGAAACCATGAAAATACTCGATATTGCCTTCAAAGACCTGACCCGTTCCTTCCGCAGTATGTTTGCCGTGGGTATGATGGTCATCGCGCCGCTGATGCTGACGGGTTTGATCTACTTCGCATTCGGCGGCATGTCTGGCGGCGACGTCAGCATGAATGCCATCCGGGTGGGCGTGGTCAATGCGGACCGGCTGCCTGCCGGTTCCATAATCGACGTGCCAATCGGCGACAACATCCGCTCGATGTTCTTCGACGAAAGCGTGGAATCGTGGATCACGGCGGCCGATTATCCCGATGAAGCCGCGGCGCGTGAAGCCGTGGACAAACAGGTGATCGGCGTGGCAGTCATCATCCCGCAGGATTTTTCGGCGAGCTATCTTGCCGGAGAAAAGGATGTCCAGGTGTTGATCGTCAGCGACCCGACCTTATCGATCGGTCCGGCCGTTGTGGAGGACATGGTCACGATGATGGTCGATGCTGTGGGCGGCGGCGGGATCGCCATCCAGACCGTCATGGAACGCCAGCAGGCGAACGGCATCCAGCCGGACCCGGCACATTTCCAAACCTGGGCCCAGCGCTACGGCGACTGGTACCGCGAGTTCCAGCGCGATCTGTTCCACCGCCCCGAGGAAGCCGCGCTGGTGCTGACCGCGCCTTCGGCAGGCGAAGCCGAAACGGTGGACCCGGTCCAGAAGATGATGGGTATGACCATGGCAGGCCAGATGATCTTCTTTGCCTTCTTCACGGCCGCCTATTCGATGATGTCCATTCTGCGTGAGGATGAAGAGGGGACGCTGGCACGCCTGTTCACCACGCCCACGGATCGCACCTCCATTCTGATGGGCAAATTCGTAGCGGTATTCATCACCGTCATCCTGCAGGGGCTGGTGTTAATGGTCGCCGGTCGTTATGCCTTTGGGATCCAGTGGGGTGATCCTGCGAGCGTGGGCCTTGCTCTGGCAGGGCAGGTCATCGCCGCGACGGGGCTCGGCGTGCTGCTGATCGCATTTGTAAAAAGCACGCGCCAGGGCGGACCGGTGCTGGGCGGCGGCCTCACCTTCCTGGGAATGATCGGGGGCCTGTTCACGGCAAACATCCCGGGAGGAATGCCTGGAGCTATGGATGTGATCGCCAATTTCACGCCGCAGGGCTGGGTGCTCAAGACCTGGCGCATGGTCATGGATGGGCAGCCTGTTACGGACCTGTTCATCCCATTTGCGGTGATGGTGGGAATGGGGATCACCATGTTCGCCATCGGTGCCTGGATGTTCCGAAAGAGGTTTGCGTAAAGACGTTGCACTGCAACGTCTCCACGGGAGACATATTATGAGAATAATCGATCTTGCCCTCAAAGACCTGTCGCAGATGTTTCGCGACAAACGCTCGCTGTTGTTCCTGGTCGTGATGCCGATCGTGTTCACCTTCTTCATGGGCTTTGCTTTCCGAGGCGGTGGTGAAGATGAAAACGCGGATAACCGTATCCCGCTGGCGGTCGTCGACCCGGAACCGGAGGCCGTCCTGAACAAGATGCTCGCAGCGCGGCTGGATCTCTCGCAGGATATCCGCGTCGAGCGTATGGATGAGGCGGCCGCCATGAATGCCTTTTACCGGGGCGACGTGGCCGGGGTGCTGGTCATCCCACAGGGGTTCAGCGAGCAGGCCTCTGCGGGTCATATTGCGGATGTGCAGCTCAAACTGATCGCCGAATCTTCCTCTGCAGTAGGACAATCGCTGTACCAGCTATTGAGAGGCCCGATCTCGCAGCTGCTGAGTGCGGTGGAGATCGCCCGTATTTCAGCCGACGTGCAGGGAGATCCGTCCGAGTACGGGCCGGCCTTCGAGCTGGCCTGGGGCAAATGGGACGTACACTCGCGCATCCCG
>DATAKV010000006.1:0-1940 GCA_036261375.1 Anaerolineales bacterium | reverse complement strand
GATCCGCGTTGGATCATCAGTTATCCCGGGATGCTGCTGAATTATCAGACTGAAGGTAATGTGTCCGCCTGTTCGGAATGCGCGAGCCTGCCTGTCTGGTTTTCCCGCTGGCTCCTGGATGGATCGCTGGCAAGCGCAGCCTGGATTGCCGTTGTGCTTTTGGTCCTTCTGGTTGGTTTGCTTTTCTTACTTCGCAATTCATTGCAATCCCCGGAACTGCTGCTCTGTGCAGCCTTGCTTGTCACCCTGGTTGTCAGTCCCTACCTGTACAATTATGACTATCTGCTGCTGCTCGTCCCGTTTGCAGTCCTTTTCCGCAGCAGCCATTGGATGGTAAGCGTTGTCATACTGCTCTGTTATCTGGTCCCAACGTTTGCGATCCTGGTCTATGGCCGTAACGGCAATCTTTCGCTGGCGGCGGCTGCGCTGGTCATGCTGCTTCTCCTGTATGCAAGCGCGAAAAAAGTAGTCATTGACTTTCCTGTGAGCACGGCATACAATATCCACAAGTAAATACGACCCGTCAGCGGCGAAGCCGGTGTGAATCCGGCACTGTCGCGCAACTGTGAGTTCGAATCTCGATAGTCTAAGATTCAATTATCGGTCGAACAAGTCAGGTCGCCCGCACGGATCGGTTCTGCCACACTCTCGCGGAAGGAGGTGGAGGACGGCTCCCTCGGACTGCCTCTCCAACCTCCCCAGCACACGCTGGGGATTTTGATTCCTAACAATATAGACCTGACAGTATAGAGTTATAGAAACCTGTCAGGTCTCAAAATGGAGAAACCATGTTACGAAAACTTCTACTGCTCACTCTGCTCATCACCCTGCTGGCTGCCTGTGCGCCTCAGGCTGCGCCAGCCACGGAACCTGCCGGTGGAGACCTGACTTTCACCGATAGCCTGGGCCGCCAGGTCAGGCTGAATGGACCGGCCCAGCGCGTGGTATCACTCGCACCTTCCAATACGGAGATCCTGTTCGCGATCGGCGCCGGGAACCAGGTCGTGGGACGCGACCAGGCATCCGACTTCCCGGAGGAGGCCAAAGCCGTGACCGATATCGGCTCCACGTTCGACGACTTGAACGCTGAGCTGATCGTCTCCCTGAATCCTGACCTGGTCCTGGCAGCCGAGATCAACAACCCCGAGCAGGTCAAACAGCTCGAGGACCTGGGCCTTACCGTCTATTACCTGAAGAATCCGCTGACGCTCGAAGGGATGTATGAAAATCTTGAGATCGTCGCTCAACTGACCGGGCATAGCGAAGAAGCCGCCGCGCTGGTGGAGTCGCTGAAAGAACGTGTCGCAGCGGTGGACGAGAAGATCGCTCCCATCAGCTCGCGGTTCAGCGTGTTCTATGAGCTGGATGCTACCGACCCGGCCAAGCCGTATACCGCCGGCAAAGGGACGTTCATCACCCAGCTGATCGAGCGGGCCGGCGGCTACAATATCGCCGCCGACCTGGATAGCTATCCTCAGCTCAGCCTCGAACAGGTGGTGGAAGCGGACCCGGCGTTCATCATCCTTGGCGACGCCCGTTATGGCATCACAGCCGAGTCGATCGCCGAGCGTCCCGGCTGGGGCAACCTGAGCGCGGTCAAGAACGGTAATGTCCTGCCGTTCAACGATGACCTGGTCAGCCGCCCCGGCCCGCGGCTGGTGGATGCATTGGAGGAATTGGCCAAACTGCTCAGGCCGGGATTGTTCGAATAAAGAAAAGGTTTTCCCAGCGAGGTCTGATCTTTCAGATGCGAAATCCATTCATCATTACACTGTTTGCATTGATCTTCATGCTGATCGTCAGCCTGGCGATTGGATCGGTTTTCATTCCACCGGCGGAGTTATGGCGCGTGATCAGTGGAGCCGCAGCCGGTGACACATCTCATACCATCCTTCTGGATATCCGCCTGCCTCGCACAGTATTGATCGCGCTGGTCGGCG
>DATAKV010000001.1:0-6496 GCA_036261375.1 Anaerolineales bacterium | reverse complement strand
ATATGGCAACTGGTGCTGGGAAAAAACCTTTGGCGACCGTGACCGCATTGGCGAGCTGGGCGTCTACTCGGTGGCGATCGGCATCCCGCAGGACTGGTGGTTCTTCCAGCGCGACGGCGGCTACAACGTCATGTTCTATGATTATGCCGACGACCCGGCCTATATCGACGAGATCTTCGAGTTCTACGGGCGCTATGCCCTGGCCCGGGTCGAGGCCGCCTGCCAGGCCGGCGCAGACGAGATCATGCTCGGCGGCTCGGCCTCCAGCCTGAGTGTCAGCAGCCCGCGCAACTTCCGCAAGTATGACCTGCCTTTCATCCAAAAGGCTGCGGAGGTCTGCCGCAAGTACGGCGTGTTCTCTCACCTGCATGTCTGTGGCCGTTCGCGCAAGGTTGTGGAGATGATCTGCGAGGAAACGAACGTCGACGTAATGGAGCCCCTCGAGGAACCCCCGGGCGGCGACGTGGACATTGCCGAGATCAAAAAGCGTTATGGCCATAAGATCTGCATGAAGGGCAATATCAACACATTTGAATTCATGCTGCGCGCCACGCCGGAGCAGGTGGAGGAAAAAGCCAAGCGCCTGATCGACGAGTGCGCGGCGGACGGCGGATTCATCCTGTCTACCGGTGACCAGTGCGGGCGCGATACACCCGATGCCAACCTGTTCAAGCTCGTGGAAGTAGCCCGTACGTATGGGCAATACAATTGATGCAGCGCGAGATTTACCTCGCTAATTGCCTATATACCCAACAAGCGACATGAAAGTCGCACTACGTTTAGGAGAATTCATGGAACGAGGCGTTTACTTCGATGCGTGGTTCCCCAACCAGCATTGTTACCATCCCAGCCTGCCCGGCCGCCGCCTGCGGATGATCGATCATCTAGTGGACTACCGCGCAACCACGCTCGTCTGGTCGGCGATGGGCGGCGGTTCGATCTCGCTCCCTTATCTGGAGGAAGAAGCGTTTGGCCAGATCGACTCGCGCTTCCGCTTCTATGGTTTTGTCAATGACAGCGAGTTTGTGAAGGAGTGCCAGAAGAAAGGTATCAAGGTCTTCGGCATCGTCTTCGAAGTACAGGGTTGGGAAGTACCCGCCGAACTTAATGAGGATGAGAGCCAGATCCTTTCTTTCAACGAATTACGCGGCGAAGGCAAACGGGTCTGGATGGGACTGCGCGAGTTCGGGCAGAATCGCTACCCGAAGCTCTGGCCGCCGTTCGAAAAGTACTTTCCCAATGGGCTGGTCGACAGCGAGGGCAACCGGGTCACCGACCTGATCGAGAACTGCGTCTCGCGTGATATCCACGGCGTGGCCTGCCATGCGCGCTGGGTGGAATGTACAGACCGTGAGCACGAGTGCTACCTGATGGACCGCAACAACCCGGTCTGGCGCGAGTACCTGAAAGCGATCATCCGCATCCAGATCGATGCCGGCGTGGACGGCATCCAGCTCGACGAGGCGGAACTGCCCATTACCAGTTTCCAGTACGGCGGCTGTTTCTGCAAGGACTGCATGAAAGGCTTCCGCAAGTATTTGAAGGACATGCCTGAAGGCCAGCGCCCCGCCGAGCTTCTAGGCGTGGACTTGGACACCTTCCATTACGGTGAATGGCTCCTCGCCCGGGGAATTGACCTTAAGGAACAGCGCAACGGAGCTCCCCTTTTCTGGGAGTACCATCGCTTCCAGACCCGCCAGATCGCCCGCTACTTCGGCGAGCTGGCCGATTATGCCCGCGCCTACGCCGCCGAAAAGGGACGCAAGGTCCTGGTCTCGGGCAACTTCTTCAACCTGATCGCCCACTGGTATTACGCCATGGAGCCCAAGGTCGACTTGATCATCACCGAGATGCGCAACACGCGCTACCGCCAGCCGGCCTGGTACCGCTACGTGGCAGGGTTCGCAGCAGGGAAGCCGGTTATTGTCGCCGAAAATCCCTACGGCGGTGTCATCCCCGATCTCGTGCAGATGCTTAAGGTGGGCAAAGGCTATGATCTCTTCCGCATGTCGCTCTACGAAGCAGCCGCGCTGGGTGCCAATATGAGCGTCCCGTATGGCGCCTGGATGGGAAGTGTCATCCAGGATTCGTTCCATCCGCCCCATGAGTTGTGCGTCGAGATCCAGGATTTTATCACCGACCATGAATCGCTCTACAGCCACAGGACTGCATCGGAGACGGCAGTCGTCTACAGCGTCGAGACCGAGTTCCAGCGCGAGAGCGGACAGGGCATCTTCGCCGATAACCGCTCCAATACCGGTTCCAGCGAAATCGGCCCCTTCTGGCAGGCATGCGAAGCGCTCAGCGACGCAGTCCAGCCCTATGATGTGCTCTTCTTCCCCGACGGTGATCTGAGACCTGACACCTTAACGCTTGAAACTCTCGCCCAATATCGCACGTTGATCTTGCCGGATTGCCGCTATCTCACCCCTGCTCAAGCCCAATTGTTGAGTCACTATTTGGAAAACGATGGACGCCTGCTCATCATGGGCGAGCTGGGGGCCAACCTGATGCAGGATGACAGGGAGTCGATCTTGAACCATCAGGGCGCGCGGCAGGTGGAAGTCGGCGCACAGTTTGACCTGACCTGGCTGCCTTTCGCCCAGCAGGTGCAGCTTTCCGTACCCGCCGATATCGCCGTCAACCTGCAGCGCGTCGCTGGCGGCCTTGCGGTGCACATCCTGCGCTATGACTACAATTCCCAGCAGGACCAGGTGCAAATCATCGACGAGTTGACTCTCGATCTGCATCTGCCTGGCAATTTCAGCACCGCAGAAGTCTTCGCGCCAGGGGTGCTGCCGGGGCAAGTGTAGACGCGTCGGATGGCTTGCACCGGCTGGTATTGAAGAACGTCCCGCTTTACAGTATTGTTTTGCTCAAAGAATAACAGGAGGTACACATGATCAGTAAAGAACAATTTGATTGGGCCCAGCAGCAGGCGCGGGAGTATTTGTCCCGGGTTGGGATCGCGCTCACGCCCGAAGAGGCGGCCAACATCGAAGTAGCCGACTTTGGCCTGAACGAGCTCGAGAGCACCGGGCTGGAGCTGGTGGTCTATGTCAATACGGACCGCGTCTGCGCCAAGGAGCTGGTGCTTTTTCCGCGCCAGACCTGTCCGGAGCACCGCCACCCGCCGGTCGAAGGCGAGCCGGGCAAGGAGGAGACGTTCCGCTGCCGCTGGGGTGAGGTCTATTTATATGTTCCCGGCGAGCCGGCGCCCAATCCCAAAGCGATTCCGCCCAAAGGACGCGAGCAGACCTACAACGTCTGGCACGAGATCGTCCTGCGGCCCGGCGATCAGTACACCCTGATGCCCAACACCCCGCACTGGTTCCAGGCCGGGGATGAGGGCGCGGTCGTGTCCGAGTTTTCCACGAAGAGCCGCGACGAGTCGGATATCTTCACCGACCCGCAGATCATGCGGGCGCCGCAAGTGGCGGAGTAATCTTTAGAAACTGACCACGGAGACACAGAGGTTCTATTTTCTCTGTGTCGACGGGCATGTGGCTGTTTAGCTTATGACAAAAGTATTGCTCGATACCGATATCGGCACGGACGTGGACGACGCCGTCTGCCTGGCGTACTTGCTCTCCCACCCGGACTGTGAATTGCTGGGAATCACCACGGTCACCGGAGAGGCGGAAAAACGTGCCTCGCTGGCCAGTGTTTTGTGCAAGGCGGCTGGGAAAGAGATCCCCATCTATCCCGGCGCGGACCATCCCATGCGTGGTGAGCAGCGTCAGCCGATCGCCCAGCAGGCTGCCGTCCTGCCGCGCTG
Source organism: Anaerolineales bacterium (assembly GCA_036261375.1). Classification (GTDB taxonomy): domain Bacteria; phylum Chloroflexota; class Anaerolineae; order Anaerolineales; family Villigracilaceae; genus Defluviilinea. The sequence continues at coordinate 2,718 of DATAKV010000001.1, read as the reverse complement.
GCCGCACGAGGCTCAGTTCCCGCTCAACCAGGCCGTAGACTTCCTGGCGAACACCATCCGCTCCTATCCGGGAGAGGTCACGCTGCTGACGGTCGGTCCTCTGACGAACATCGGCATGTTGTTCAGCACGTATCCCGATGTGGCGGACTTGTTGGCCGGCCTGGTAATCATGGGCGGCTCGTTCGCAGATGTCCCGGCCTTGAAGGATCGTATCGAATGGAATATTGCCGGTGATCCCGTGGCATCTGCGCTGACGTATAAAACACCCGTCCGCCTGCACCGCTCACTTGGGCTGAATGTGACCCAGCAGGTCATGATGACTGCCGATGATGTCCGTGAGCGGTTTTCAACTCCGCAGCTCAAGCCAGTGATGGATATGGCGGAGATCTGGTTCGCACAGTTTTATCCATCCATCACCTTCCACGACCCGCTCGCTGCAGCCGCCATTTTCGAGCCGGATCTGTGCTCGTACCAGCAGGGAACCGTTACCGTCGACGACGGGGACAAACCCGGCAGAACGAGCTTCCAGCCCGGCGAGACCGATGGCCCGCACCAGGTAGCGATGGGAGTGGACACAGACCGCTATTTCCAACACTTCTTCAGTACTGTTGGCATTTGAAAAGGAACTCGCATGAACGACATCGTAAAAGAAATCTATGAAGGCATCGTGAACGGCCACCAGGATATCGTCGCAGAGCGAGTGGAATCCGCTTTGGAATCGGGGGTCCCCGCTCGGACTATCCTGGAAGAAGGCATGCTCCCGGCGATGGCGGAGGTCGGCCGGCTCTTCGAAGAAGGCGAATGCTATGTACCGGAGATGATGATCTCTGCCCGTGCCATGAAGGCGGGGCTGACGAAGCTTCGGCCCAGTATGAAGCAGACGGATGTGCAGGCTGCAGGGGTCGTCGCGCTGGGCACGGTTAAAGGTGACCTGCACGATATGGGAAAAAACCTGGTGGGGATGATGCTCGAAGGCGCAGGCTTCACGGTCAGGGACCTGGGTGTGGATGTTCCTCCGGAAGCTTTTGTTGCTGCCGCCGACGAGGTGGACGTGATCGGTCTCTCCGCCCTGCTGACCACCACCGTGGGCAGCATGAAGACGACCCTGGATGCGTTGGATGCGGCAGGAAAACGGGCGAGAGTCAAGGTCATCGTGGGCGGCGCGCCTGTTACCGAAACCTTTGCCCGCAGCATTGGCGCCGACGGCTACGCCGCGGATGCCAGCCGGGCGGTCGCTCTCACCAAATCGCTGATCACCTCTTCTGAATAAGCCAGCTTCGGACCGCAGATTGCCCGATCTAAAATACTACGGCTTTAATTTCCAGTGGATGTGTTCCTGGAAGCCGGATATATCACCCGAACCCGCCGACGAAAAGGCATTGGACTTCCTGGCGGAGTTCGGGTTTAACTTTGTTCGTATTCCCCTTGACTATCGCTTTTGGACGAAGGATTTCGATTACTTCCATCCGAACGAGGCGAAGTTTCGTTACATTGATAATTATCTAAAGGCATGCCGCTCACGCGGTATCCATGTATCCCTGAATATCCACCGCGCTCCGGGCTACTGCACCAACCGCAATGACCTGGAGCAGCATAACCTCTGGCGGGATGAAATCGCTCAGAACGCCTTCGTATTCCTGTGGGAAACTTTCGCCTGTCGTTACCGGAATATACCGGGTTCCCTGCTTAGTTTTGATCTCCTGAATGAGCCGCCCGCTCCCGGTGAGCACGGCTTAACGCGGTCCAACCATGCTGCCCTGATCCGGCGTACGGTGGCGGCTATTCGGGAAATCGATCCCGATCGTGAAGTCGTCATCAATGGACTCGGCGGCGGGTATCTCAGCCTGCCGGAGCTTTCAGACCTGGGCATTACTCACGGCGGCCGCGGCTATCATCCCATGCCGGTCAGTCATCACAAAGCGACCTGGTGGGCGGACCACGCCAAAGCGCCTGCACCCCAGTATCCCGGCCTGAAGTGGCAGGGCCGGCGGTGGGACAGGAATGCATTGCGCGAATCGTATAAATCGTGGCGGGAGGTAGAACGCTGCGGGGCACGAATCCATATCGGCGAATTCGGCTGCTTCAAGCACACCCCCAACGACATAGCCCTGCGCTGGCTGGCAGATATACTCAGCGTCTATAAAGAATTCGAGTGGGGATACGCCTTATGGAATTTCCGGGGACCGTTTGGGATTATCGACCATGGACGTCCGGGTGCCTGCCATGAGCAGGTCGCCGGCTACAACGTCGATCGCGTCCTGCTGGACCTCATCCTTGAAAATCGTGTTTCACAATAAAACAAAAAGACCTCACTGCCGGTGACGGTTCCCCAGCTCCGTGAGAACCTGTTCAGGCGTTAAACCGCGAGCAGAGAGCAGGACCATGGTGTGATACATCAGGTCTGCCACCTCTTCGATCAGGCGCTGGTCATCCTGTGCCAGCGCGGCGACAACCACTTCCGTGCCCTCCTCCCCCACTTTCTGGGCGATCTTTGGCAGCCCTTCCTGGAAAAGGCTGGATGTATACGAACCTTCCTTCGGATTTTCTTTTCGTTCTTCGATGACATCGAACAGCCATTGAATGCTCATCCTGATGCTCCTTGACCGATCTCTCTGTAGAAACAAGTAACTTCACCGGTATGGCAGGCGGGACCGGCAGGCTTGACCCGTATCAAAAGGGCATCCGCATCGCAGTCCACGCGCACTTCGACGACTCGCT
>DATAKV010000758.1:0-4284 GCA_036261375.1 Anaerolineales bacterium | reverse complement strand
CCGTCGATCTGCCCGGGCAGATCGACGACCCGGCCTGTTTCCTGCATGCCTCCAGCAGAATTCACCTCCACCCGCCAGCGATCGGCCAGGGGACGCAGATCGATCAGGATCCCATCTGGCACCAGCACGCGCCGCACCTCCTCCAGGGCATGGACCATGCCCTCCGGGACAAAGCATCAGAGTGACCAGGCCAGGATGGCAAGGTCGAACGTCTCTTTCGAAAAAGGCAGGTATTCGGAACTGGCTGCCGACAAATGAACTTTGTTTTCCAGGTCGTGAGGCCTGTCCACTTTTGCCACGCGCTGCGAATCGATATCCGGGTCGATCGCGATGACGGCGCCGGCCCATTTTGCATATTGCCAGGTAAGTCGTCCCTCACCGCTGCCCACCTCCAGCACGCGCTTGCCGGCCAGATCTGCGTAGTTACGCAGAAATTTGATTTCATTCCGCTCGGGGTCGCGCTGCAGGCTCATAGTCGCAGCACTTTCGCCCCCCGAATCTTGCCCTGTTTAAGTTCGAAGAGCGCCTGATTGGCCTGCTCAAGCTCATATTCCTGGAATTCTGGTTTGATGTCTGCCTCCGCTGCGAGCTGCAGGAACTCGCGCACATCCGTCCGGGTGATATTTGCCACCGACTTGATCTCTTTTTCCATCCACAACTGGGACGGGTAATCCAGTTTTAGAAGCGTATCCTTATCGATTTCCTCCTTGCGGATGGCATTGATGACCAGCCGTCCGCCAGGCTTGAGAACCTTCAGCGCCTCCCCGGCCGGACCCCAGACCGGAGTCGTGTCGATCACCGCATCCAGGTCTTCCGGCGGGATTTCATCGATGGCGCCCGCCCAGGCGGCTCCAAGCGACAGGGCGAATGCACGTTCGTCGGGATTTCGACTGAACACGAAAACATGCGAGCTTGGAAAGCTGTATCTTGCGATTTTCAACACGAGGTGATTTGACCCGCCAAATCCCATCAATCCGATCGATTGGCCATCGTGTACATTGCATAATTTCAAGGCCCGGTACCCGATCGCACCGGCGCACAATAAAGGCGCGGCCTCCGAATCGGATATCGAGTCAGGGAGAGGATGCACAAAGTCAGCGCGGACCTTCATATATTCAGCATATCCCCCATCGATATCCCGTCCAGTGGCCTTGAATTCCGGACAAAGATTCTCACGGCCCGACAGGCAGAAGGAGCATGTCCCGCAGGCGGAGGCGATCCAGGCCACACCTACGCGTTGGCCGTTATGGAGTCCAGCGGCTCGTCGCTGGTCATTAGACAGCCAGCTGTCTGACTCTATCACTCTTCCCACCACCTGATGGCCCAAAACAATGGGAAGCTGCGGGGGCGGCGTCCGTCCTTCGATCTCGTCCAGCTCGGTGTGACAGACCCCGCAGCTCGTCACATGCAGAAGGACTTCGCCTGGAGCGGGCGTCGGTTCGGCGAGCGAGGCCAGGCGCAGCGGAGTGGGATTCGCTCGCAGGTCGGCGAGCGAATCCAGGACCATGGCTTTCATTTCGGCGGAAGTGTCAATGAAAACTCAATGCCCAGGCTGACCCACGTGCCGAGCTGCTTGGCGGTCTTGATCCCATCTGGCTCGACCACCAGCCAGCCTTTCATCGGTCTGCCTGTCATGTCAAAGAGTTTTACATGAGGTTTCTTGAGGAGCGCGGGCTGTTCCTGCGGATCAATGCGCACGATCAGTTCATCCTTGACAACACCGCAGGCCATATTCCCATGCAGAAGGTAGCCAACTCCGCCAAACATCTTCTTTTCGACGCAGGGCATCCCGTCCAGCTGGTCGCGGATGCGCTCGGCTAGTTTTAAGTTGTAAGCCATTTACTTTTCCGTGGGGCGTTTGAAGTAATAATAAGCAAACGGTGGATGCTGGGCTATCCCTGCAAGTTCCCAGCCGTCTTCGCCGAGAGTGTTCAGCTCGGACTCGTCGAGCGGCTTCTCACTTTCCAGGTTGCGGACAACCTGTTTATATTCCCATTTCAACGGCTTCTCGACGTAGACCATAGGCGGGCGGATGGGTTCGCCTGATCCCGGTTCATGGGGTGGAATGAGAGCATTCATTTTAGTTATCTCCTTCCAGTTCAGTCTCGAATCAGGTCGCCGTGATATTCCAGCTCATAGACGATCATCTGGCCGCGGCGGATCGTTTCACGGCCTTGAAAGTATTCGATAGTTCCCTGGCTGAGATCGACATAGACGAGACCATTTTCTGTGTGCTCGAAGCCGCCCACAAAACGTCCCTCCCTGTACATGCGGGAAAGGCTGGATTTGATCATCTGTCCGGCTTCTGCAGAGGTGATTTGATCGTCATTCAGGATGCGGCCATAATAATTCATTGCCCAGACCGCTCTTTCGTTCCAATAGACAACTTCCTGTCCGATGAAGTCTGTCCCGCCAAAATAGCTGTCGTGATATGCCCAATCCCCGTCTTCGAAACGGAGATCATGTGACCCGGCGCGGCTGGGAGCTATGTGTTCGCCATCCCCAACATAGGTCTTCGCCTTGGCACGGACGATGAAATCGGTAAGCTGTTCGAGGTCCATCTTTCTATCCGGTGCCAAACTGGCGGTCACCTGCATCTCCCAGACCGGGGACAATGTAAGCGTGCTGGTTGAGATGAGAATCGATCTCGGCGACATGAATAGGAATATCCGGATGCTGGTCCTGCATCACCTGGATACCCTCGGGCGCGGCGATCAGCCCGACGAATTTGATCTTCTTCACACCCCACTTCTTGAGCACGTCTGCGGTGGCGGTGGCCGAGCCGCCGGTGGCAAGCATGGGGTCAAGGATCAGGCACACGGATACCCGCGGCTCGAGCGGGAGCTTGTTGTAATACTCCACCGGACGCAGGGTTTTCTCGTCGCGGTACAGTCCAATATGCCAGACTTCGGCGCTCGGCATCAGGCCCCATACGCCTTCCACCATCCCCAATCCGGCACGCAAAATAGGGACCAGGCCGATCTTTTCCTGCAGCTCAACGCCGGTCACTTTGGCGAGAGGTGTTTCCAGTTCGCGCGGTATGACTGCAAGGTCGGCGGTGGCTTCGTAGGCCAGAAGCGCAGAAATCTCGCGCACCAGCTCGCGGAATTTTTTGGGTTCGGTCTTGATATCTCGTAAACGGGAGAGTTTGTGGTGGACAAGGGGGTGGGTGGATGCATGGACGTTGGACATGTCATTCTCCTTGGGGATGGTTATTTTTATTATAGTCGTGAAGGTGATTTTTGACCCATGACTTTGACATGCATCCAGCGTACAGTTAATGAGAACAAGGAGTTCGATATGAAACTCGATGGCCTGCACATCCTCCTGACCTATCAATGTAACTACGAGTGCGATCACTGCTTTGTGTGGGGCAGCCCGCGCCAGACCGGGGTACTCACTTTCGCGCAGATCGAAGCAATTCTCCACCAGGCAAAGGAAGCTGGGGTCACTTCGATCTATTTCGAGGGAGGTGAGCCCTTTTTGTACTACGCAGTGCTCGTCAAAGCTGTCCGCCGGGCAGCAGACATGGGATTTTCCGTCGGGATTGTCTCGAATGCCTATTGGGCAACATCCATTGCCGATGCGGAGGAATGGCTGCGTCCGTTCGCGGGGCGGCTGGCGGACCTGACCGTAAGCAGCGACCTTTTTCACTGCGACGAGTGCCTGGGGGAACTGCCGCAGAACGCGATCGTGGCCGCCAAGTGGCTGGGGATCCCGACCGGAATGATCAGCGTGAATCCCCCCGAAACGGAAGCTCCACGGTCAAATGGCCAACTGGAAGAGGAAAGTGGTGTCATGGTTCGCGGCAGGGCAGCAGTAAAACTGACTTCGCCCGCGCCGGGCTGTCCCTGGGATAGCTTCACAGCCTGTCCACATGAAGATTTAAGGGAGCCGGGACGTATTCATCTTGACCCTCTCGGGAACCTCCACATTTGCCAGGGAATTGTGATCGGCAATGTATTCGAGAAGCCGCTGAAACAGATCTGCCAGGAATATGATGCAGATGCTCATCCTATCTGCGGGCCCCTGCTTGCAGGTGGACCTGCCGCACTGGTGACCGAGTACAACCTGCCGCAAGCCTCTCACTACGCGGATGCCTGCCATTTGTGCTATGAAGGGCGGTCACAACTGCGGCCGCGCTTCGAAACGATACTGGCTCCGGATCAAATGTATGGGATCGGCCTGTAATCCAGGTTAGTATCGGTACAGGGTAATGTGAGGATACTACATGGCCAGTCTACGAATACGGCAAGAGGAATAATCAAGCCTTTCCGCAATTCA
>DATAKV010000754.1:0-4481 GCA_036261375.1 Anaerolineales bacterium | reverse complement strand
GTAGGGCCTGAGCTGGCCTCTGCGCTTGTCAAGGCGTTTCTGGACGCAGAATATCAGGGAAACCAGACGGGCGGTGAGAGGCTTGCCCGGCGTGTTGCAAAGATACATAAACTTGAAGCAGATGGAAAATTAGAAGGCTAGACGGATGAGAGGGAAATCTCAGCCTTCAAACTACGAAATGGAAATGACCATGAACCCAATCACAAAATTAACCCAACTCGGACAATCTCTCTGGTATGACAACATTCAGCGCAAGCTGCTGGATAGCGGCGAGCTGACGGCGATGATCCAGCGCGGCGATATCCGCGGCGTGACATCCAACCCATCGATCTTCAATGCAGCCATTGCCAAGTCGACCGATTACGACCCGGCGTTGAAGTCGTTGGCATGGGCCGGCTGGGACGCGGAGAAGATCTTCTGGCAACTGGCGATCGAAGATATTCGCAGCGCCTGTGAAGCATTCATGCCTCTGTATGAGGAGACGAACGGCGGCGATGGGTATGTGAGCCTGGAGGTCAGTCCCTTCATTGCTCACGATACCGATAGAACCGTGGCCCAGGCCGAGCAGTTGTGGGTGCGTGTGGCGCGGCCGAACCTGATGGTCAAGATCCCCGCCACGAAGGCAGGCATTCCGGCCATCCGCAAGGCGACCGCAGCCGGGTTGAACATCAACGTCACGTTGATCTTTTCCCTGGCGCGCTACGCCGATGTGATGGACGCCTATCTCAGTGGACTGGAAGAGCGCGCTGCGACCGGACAGCCCATCGATCACATTGCCTCTGTAGCATCGTTCTTTGTTTCGCGCGTGGATTCGAAGATCGATCCCAAGCTGGCAGAAGACTCAGATCTACGTGGCAAGGCGGCGATCGCTAATGCAAAGCTTGCCTACGATGAATACCAGAAGACATTCGCAGGGCGGCGCTGGGAAAATTTGAAAGTCAAAGGTGCGCGTGTCCAGCGTCCGTTGTGGGCGAGCACCAGCACCAAAAATCCTGCGTATCCTGACACGATCTACGTAGATCACCTGATCGGGCCGGAGACGGTCAATACCGTCCCGCCGCAGACGCTCGAGGCGTTCAAAGATCACGGCAAGGCAGAAGTCACAATCACCCGCGGACTGGATGAGGCCAGGGAAGCACTTGAGAAATTAAAGGCGGCCGGCATTGTAATGGACATTGTCACTCAGGAGCTGGAGGAGGAAGGGGTCAAGTCATTTGCCGATGCGTTCACACAGTTGTTGGGGACGATCGAAGAGCGCAGGAAAACCGCCGTCTCCTCGCTTGGACCTCTGGGGGATTCTGTTTCGCAACGGATCAATCAGCTGGAAGCGGATTCCGTGCATACGCGGCTGTGGGCGCATGACCCCACTTTATGGGCGTCTGATCCGGCAGGACAGGCTGAAGTCAAGATCCGTTTGGGCTGGCTGGATTCGCCATTGAAGGCAAAAGAATTAATCCCGGCATACAAATCCTTTGCAGAGGAAATCCACAAAGAGGGCATCCACCGCGTCCTGGTTCTCGGCATGGGCGGATCTTCGCTAACGGCTGAAGTTTTTAGCTCTCTTCAGGCCGCAGCGAAGATTGAGGCTCCGGTTTCTCTGGCTATCCTGGATTCGACCGATCCCGAACAGGTCTCCCTGGCAAGTGGAAATTTCCCACCCGGCAAAAGCCTGTATATTGTCGCCAGCAAGTCGGGCGGTACTGCGGAGGTCATGGCGGCGTTTGAATACTTCTGGAAGTTGAGCGGCCAGGACGGCTCGCGCTTTATAGCCATCACCGATCCGGGTACATCCCTGGATGCACTAGCCCGGAAGAACAACTTCAGAAAAATATTCTCATCGGATGAATTCGTAGGCGGGCGTTTTTCAGCGCTGACGGATTTCGGCCTTGTCCCGGCCGCGCTGCTGGGCCTGGACCTTGAGCGCCTCATCGGCCGCGCCGAGTGGATGCGGGCCCAGTGCTACGCGGCCAGCGGCGGGCTGGATGCCGACCGGGGAGAAGCAGCCCAGACCCAGGGACGCTCCGTCCCCGCCGCGCGCAACCCGGGGCTCGCGTTGGGAGCCGTCCTCGGCGAGTCGGCACTCCAGGGGCGAGACAAGCTGACGATTCTAGCCGACGCATCTTTAACGGCATTTGCAGGCTGGATCGAGCAGATTATTGCCGAGTCCAGCGGGAAGGAGGGGAAAGGGATCCTGCCAGTGCCGCTCGAGCCGCTGGGGGATACCGGTGTGTATGGGAATGACCGGCTGTTTGTTTATCTGAGACAGACAGGCGAACTGGCAGATACAGTAAAATCCCTGCAGGCGGCAGGGCACCCGGCCATCGAATTCCCGATCCCGGATATTTATGAGATCGGTGCAGAGATATATCGCTGGGAGGTCGCCACGGCGATTGCCTGTTCCATTCTTGGCGTGAACGCATTCGATCAGCCCAACGTTGAGTCGAGTAAAAAGATCACCAAGGGCAGGATCGCCGATTATCAAAAAACCGGAATGCTGGATGAAGGCAGGCCAGCCTGGCAGAATAATGGCATTCTGGTGTATTCCTCCGCAGGTGTAGCGGGAAGCTCACTTGCCGATGTATTAAAGGAATTCCTGTCCAACACCAGGCCGAACGGATATGTTGCTGTGAATGCCTACCTGCCGCGCGGTGAAGAAATGATCGATGCTCTACAGAAGCTTCGGGTTGCCATACGAGCCAGGACGGGAAATGCGGTCACCGCCGGATTCGGTCCGCGCTTCCAGCATTCGACTGGCCAGTTTCATAAAGGCGGTCCGGACAATGCAGCATTCCTGGTCATTACAGCCGAGCCGGAGGCCGATTTCGATATCCCCAACCACGGACTGACATTTGGAACCCTGGTTCGCGCCCAGGCCCTCGGAGATTATGAAGCTTTGATCGAGTCGGGACGAAAGGTATTGCGCATTCACCTGCTCTCTCCCAGAGACATTGAACAGGTTATTGCTGCCCTAAACTAAAACCCTGCTCGCCAGCCTAACGACTGTGCGAGTCGGCGGAATCTCAGATTCCGCCGACTTTTATTTTCCCTGGCGAAGTTGTCCGACGCACATGCTGATCCCTGACCGCCACCGGCAAAGAAATAGGGAGAATAGGTGTAACCTTATTGAAGTGGACTTGTCTTAATACATAGATATACCTTGTCAAATATTATCCAATTACCTCAAATTACCCGCGCCGTGGGGTAATTTTTTATAAATATTTATCGTCTTTGTGTAATAGCATATTGGCTACATCCTACATTTTTCAGGTAAGGGCAGGCAGTTTTTGGTGGCGGATCAAAAAGGACCATTTCCGGGTTCGAAAATTTAATAGAGAAAAGGAAAACATTTATGATTGCCGAAGCTCTTTTTAATTTCAATCTGTTCTCTGTACTCTTTCACTCTGGAACCGATGGGGGCATCTTTGCCGGACTGCTTCATCCGATCCTTGGAATTGATCACCTATTAGCAATGGTAACTGTCGGCTTACTCAGTGCCCAATTGGGCGGAAAAGCCATCTGGACCGTCCCGGCCACGTTCGTCTCGGTCATGGCCGTGGGTGGGATCCTGGGGATCCTGGGCCTGCCACTGCCGTTCGTGGAATATGGCATTGCCCTGTCTGTTGTGGTGCTTGGCGTTGCGCTTGTAGCACGCAGAAAGCTGCCGATCGCCACGGCGATGGCTTTCGTGGGTCTGTTTGCCTTATTTCACGGTCATGCCCATGGTACCGAGCTGCCTGAGCTGTCTGAAACCGCACTCGATGTGATCGCCTATGTGTTTGGCTTTCTCGTGGCAACTGCCAGCCTGCACCTGATTGGCGCATTGATCGGCCAGATGGCGATCAGTACGCCCCGCGGGGCTGCTGTGCTCCGTGTTTCCGGAGCGATCATCGCTGCAGCTGGCGTGTTCCTGGTGATGAGCATTTAACCCCACAGATCATTCTTTTCCGTTAAGGAGGTGTGCCTCATGTTTGTCGAGAGCGTAAACGGCACGGAATTAAGATTCAAAAACCCCGGCAGTCTGTTGCTGATCGTGTTTGCCTTTGTATTCTGGGGAGTGGGGTTTCTGGATCTGCTGGGGCATAAAAGCGCCGAGCCCGATCTATTCGGTCTCTATTCTCTTCCACTGTTCATTCTCATCGTTATCTACGGCTGCAGTATCGTTATCTGGTTTGCCCTCTTTATTAATGCCACGCTCCTGGCCTGGGTGGCCGACCGCGTCAAGGCCTTGCAGCGAAACACCCGGCTGGCGATTCTTTTTTTTATTGGTCTTGGTGCTGCTCTGTGGGTGATCTTCGAGTGGGACAGGTGGGCGCGTCTGCCGGGACTGCAATTTGCGGCTTTTGGCCTGCTGGTCCTGACTTTCCTGATCCTTCTGTTCGCAAACTGGCAGGTGGACAGCCGCGTACAGCCCTGGAGGCGTATCATCGCCTATCCGCTTTTCGTGCTTGTGGCACTGGAAGTGGTTCTCCAGGCGGCAGCAT
>DATAKV010000607.1:0-3039 GCA_036261375.1 Anaerolineales bacterium | reverse complement strand
ACGGCAACGGCCAGTGCCAGGACGTAACGGAAGAACAAGATCAACTTTTCTTTGACGGCGAGCTTTGCCTCGCCTCTGGACATGGGGCGGAATGTGGCGGCCAGGACAAGCGAGATCAATACATACAGGACGACAATCCGAAACTGCCATAAGGCTGCCAGTGCAAGCAGGGTGGTCATGACGGCTGTGGCGATGATCAACAGTTTCTTTATCATCCCGCCTCCGAATTGTTAGCGCGCGCCAGTAACTCGTCGAGGTTGGTCGTGATCGCCTCGATCTCGTCCATTACATGCTCGATCTGCACAACCTTTTCGTCGGACTCATCCTGCTTGTGGCGGGTTTGTTTGCGCAGGTCCTGGATCAGATCCTGGGCTTCATAGCGCAGACGGCTCGAGTAGTCACGTCCCTCCGATGCGTCCATCTCCACCGTCACCGGCTGGAAAACATAATGGTTAAGAATTAGTTGAATGATGGCCGCCATTGGGATTGCCATGAGCGCGCCTGCGATCCCGAACAAGCTGCTGAACGCAAAAATGGAAAGCAACGTGACGAACGGGTTGACGCCTACCGTCCTGCTCATGATGCGTGGCACCAGCAAACTATTTTCCAGCTGCTGGATGATCGTGGTCGCGATGATCACCCAGATGAATTTCTCCGGCGAGATGGACAGGGCCACCATCCCGGCCGGGATGGCGCCGAGCAGCGGACCGACCATTGGAACCGCTTCCATCACGCCTGCGATCAACGCCAGGACCAGGGCATTGGGCAGTCCGATGATGGTATAGGCCACCAGGGCCAGGAAGCCGATCACCAGGCACAAAATGGATTGCCCGATAATATAAAGTCCCACCTTGGCTTCCATCGCCGCCACGAGCTCACTTACACCTTCACGCTGATCCTGCGGAACCAGCAGCAGGGTGGCCTTGATGAGCCGCGGTCCATCGGTGGTCCAGTACAGGGTCAGGATCATAATCACGATGAAAATAAAGATCAGCTTGGCGCCCAGCAGGATATACAGCCAGACCTGCGAAGCGGAATTGACAACATTGGGATCGCTTCCCTGTGCCGGGCTGAAGAATGGAAGGATGCTGGGAAACAACACCCCGAGACGCTCAAAAAAGGGATTTTGCGAGTCGAGCAGCCATAGCCTCAGGCTCTGGTAATACTGGGGAATCTCTCCGGCGATCGTCGTTCCCTGCTGCAGGAGCAATGGGAAGAGCAGCCAGAGAAAGCCAACGAGGAGAATGAACAGGACGAGATAGATCAGCCCCACAGCGGCCATGCGGTGCATCCCTCTCAGCTGCAGCCAGTTGGCAATGGGACGGAAGACTGTGCCGATTACAATCGCGATGAACAGCATGAAAGCGACTTCGTAAAAGCGGAAGAGAAGCCAGAAGCAAAAGGCGACCAGGGCAAACACCAGGGTCGCCTCTACCACTCGCCGGAAGGTCCATTCAGTTGGTTCGGATACAGAGTTGACGGCCATAGGGGTCCTATACTCCCAAAATTGAATTCCCGCTGCAGGATTCAGTGGATCGTGAACTGGCTGTTCCTGCCTGACTCGCCAGGCTATAGTATATACCTTTGTGAGTCACAACAGCATAAAAAGAGCAGGCCAAAAGGCGAGGGGGTTGGCCATACAGGCAATTCTGCAGTTGAATAAAATTATAAACGGAGGCGCGCAGGATGGATGTAGGGTATGTTCGATTGTTATCCCAGCCTGCAGACCGAAGCGGCTCGGGCTTCGCATCTCTTATAATTACCGCATGCCATCCATCAAGGAACATTTTCTTTTAGATCAGGATGTTATTTTCCTCAACCACGGCTCGTACGGTGCCACGCCCGGGCCTGTCTTCGATGCCTACCAGGAGTGGCAGAGACGCCTGGAGCGGCAGCCGGTCCTCTTTCTGGGACGTGAGTTCAACGATCTGATCCACGCAGCGCGGCAGGCGCTGGGCACATATCTCAACGCGGATACCGGCGACCTCGTCTATATACCCAATGCGACCCATGGAGCGAACATCATCGCCCGCTCACTGAACTTGAAACCAGGGGACGAGATCCTGACCACGAATCATGAATACGGCGCCTGCGATTTCACTTGGAAATTTGTTTGCAGCCAAGCCGGTGCAAGATATATCCGGAAGTCGATTCCCCTGCCTGTCACGACATCAGAAGAGATCGTTGAACGTTTCCTTGCCGGGATTACGCCTCAGACAAAAGCTATTTACCTCAGTCATATTACCTCCTCAACTGCGCTGCGACTGCCTGTTGAGGCAATCTGTCAGGGGGCGCGGGCGAAGGGCGTGCTGTCCATAGTCGATGCGGCTCATTCGCCCGGCCAGATCCCTCTGGACCTTCAGCAACTCGGCGCCGACGTCGTCTTTGGCAACTGCCACAAATGGATGCTCGCGCCGAAAGGCTCCGCATTTCTCTACGTTCGCCGCGAAGTACAGAAGATCATCCAGCCTTTGATCGTCAGCTGGGGATATGAAGCCATGCCGGAATTCACGACCGGCTCGCGCTTCGTGGATCTCCTGCAGTGGACCGGGACAAGGGATCCCGCCGCTGCCCTGACCGTCCCGGCCGCCATTCAATTCATGAAGGATCATCATTGGGATACGGTGCGTCGCCAATGCCATCAGCTCCTGCGTCAGACTATCGCGCGAATTTGTGAATTGACGGAACTCACACCGTTATATTTATTGGATTCAGGTTTTTACTATCAAATGGGAATAGCGCCGCTTCCTGCCTCCAACCTGCCGATGCTGAAGAGCCGGTTGTACGAGCAATACAAGATTGAAGTACCTTTGACCGAATGGGAAGATAACCAATTTATCCGTATCTCGGTCCAGGGCTACAATTCCCAGGAAGACGTCGATGCTTTGCTTACTGCCCTGGAAGTCCTGTTGCCTCAGGTTGCTGAGTAGTCCTTTCGTTTTATCGAGCCGGTGTGAGCTGATAAAACGAACGCTTCGACAGTCGCGTTAAAGACGGCCTAAAACTGTATATCACTTGTAGGTTCGAACTCATGGTTAT
>DATAKV010000733.1:0-4124 GCA_036261375.1 Anaerolineales bacterium | reverse complement strand
GCCCCGGCCTTCATGCAATCCACAGCGATATCTTCACGGGTCGTGCCGGTCCAGATTATGAGGGGGGTGAGCGGTGCGTGCTCATGGGCCAGATGCAGTGCCTTCATTCCGTTGAAACCGGGCAGTGTGTAATCCGACAGGATAATATCCGGCTGAAAGGCATCCAGGGCCTTCAGATATTCTCTGCGGGTCTGAACTCGTTTGAATTCGCAGTTTTTCAGAGAGCGGCTGATTTCCCTCTTTGCCAGCTCAAAATCCGGGATGTTGTCTTCCACGATAAGGATGCGGGTGGTGTCGTTCATCGTTATATCTTTCTTGAATGCCTGCCGAGCGTCGGGATGCTGGGATTTTATTTCACCGGGTGGTTCACCATCAGCCAGTAAACCCCGATCTTGACCATTGCCTCCATAAAGGAGTCAAATTGCACGGGTTTGATGACGTAACTGTTCGCCCCGAGCTCGTAGGCCTTTTTAACATCGGGGTCTTCTGCCGAGGAGGTGATTATCACAATCGGGATAGTCCGTGTGCGCTCATCGGCCTTCAGGGCGCTTAGCACTTCGAGCCCATTGATGCGCGGCAGTTTCAGATCGAGCAGGACAACCTTGGGCGGTTCGTTCATATCTCGATTGGAGTATTTGCCGCGCCCAAACAGAAAATCCAGCGCCTCGACGCCGTCTTCAACGTGGTACAGGTTGTTGGCAAGATTTTTTCGTTTCAGCGCCCGGATCGTCAGTTCGGCATCGCGGGGGTTGTCCTCTACGAGCAGTATCTCAACGGCTTGAAGCTCATTCATTCTGACTCCTATGGCGCGGCAGCGAGAAGTAGAATGTTGCGCCTTTGCCCACTTCCCCTTCGGCCCAGATCCGCCCACCGTGACGCTGAATGATGCGCTGGGCAATGGCCAGGCCAACCCCGGTGCCTTCGAACTCATTTTCACTGTGCAGGCGCTGGAAAACGCCGAACAGCTTATCAATGTACTGGATGTCGAACCCGGCGCCATTATCGCGCACGTAGTAGACGTTATCCGATTCGCTTCTTTTTGTTCCGACTTCGATGACGGCCCGCTCAACCCTTGATGAAAACTTGATCGCGTTCGAGAGGAGATTGATCCACACCTGGTGGAGCAGGGCAGGGTCGCCGTCCACGGCGGGCAGCTTGCCGATCCGGAAGTCGATCCGTTCGCGGTCTGATTCGCGGGTCAATTCTCCATAGACGGAATAAGCGAGCGATTTCATGTCGACCCGGGTGGACTGGATCTGCTTGCGGCCTAAACGAGAGAATGAGAGCAGGTCGTCGATCAATTTGCCCATGCGCTTTGTTTCATCGGTGACGATCTGGCAGATCCGTCTTCCTTCCTCGTCCAGACTGTCGGCATAATCTTCGAGGAGAATACGCGTGTAGCCATTGATGGCTCGCAGTGGTGCGCGCAGGTCGTGGGAGACGGAATACGAGAACGCCTCCAGCTCCTGGTTCGCTGCATGCAGCTGGGCGGTCCGTTCGATAACGCGCTCCTCCAGCTTTTCGTTCAGCCTGCGGATCTCCTCCTCGGTCTGTTTCCGCTGGGTAATATCTGTGGACAGGATAAAGATGCCTTCGCTGACCGGCTGGATGCTCAGTTCATACCAGCCTACATTGCCATCCGGGAAAATGAAGCGGTTGTCCATCCGCCGGGATGTGCGTGACTGCATGCACTCCCGCAGGATGGAGAACAATTCGGTGTTCTCAATGCCCGGATACATTTCCATCATGGTATGGCCAAGCAGTTCCTGCGGTGAGTGCCTGCCCTGTCCCGCCGCCACTTCGTTGATGTAGACATAGCGCCAGTTGAAGTCGACGATCTGGCAGCCTTCCATCATGGTATCGAGAACATTGCGGTAGCGCGCTTCACTTTCGAAAATGGCTTTTTCCGCGCGTTTACGCTCGGTGATGTCACGGTTGACACTCACGTACCCGCGGATCGCCCCATGCTCATCGCGCAGGGCTGTCGTCCGTGTCTCTACCGGGAAGCGGGTACCATCCTTTCGCAGCTGGGTGACCTCTGCGGAAAACTCACCTTTTTCTTTTAACCCCTGCAACACTTCAGGACGTGAGATATTAAAAAACTCAGTATGCAGGATTTCCTCGCCCCGTTTACCGACGGCCTCCTCCGCCTGCCAGCCATAGATCCGTTCTGCAGCGGAATTCCAGGAGGTAATGAAATAGTTCTCATCGGCGCTGATGACGGCATCATTGACCTGGTCCAGAATGCTGGCCTGGTAGGCGATCTCCTCTTCGGCTTGTTTCCGGATCGTGATGTCCTGCGCGGTTGCCACCCGATAAAGTAACTCCCCGTCCTCGCCGACAACACTGACCAGGTCCAGCTGGACCGGGAAGGTCGAGCCATCACGGCGGATCATATGGGCTTTGAACTGTGTATGGCCGACCTGGTCTGCCCGGGTGGCATTGCGGCGTACCAGGTCATGGTCTGCAGGTGCATACAGGCTGAGGATAGCCGTGCCGACCACATCCTCCACCCGTGACCTGTGCAGGAGAGCAAAAGCCGAATTGCACGCTACAATGCGGTTGGTGGCCGGGTCACCGATGGCGATCCCGTGGGCGCAGTGCTCGAAGGCATCCGCCCACAGGCGCAGCTCACCTTCTGCCTGGCGGCGCTCGGTAATATCCTGAACCAGGGCAAAAAAACCTTTCACCTGCCCATTTTCTCCGCGGTCGGGGACATAGGTCGCTTCGACAAACCGTGTGCCTTTGCCCAGGTATGGGATCTCCGTCTGGTAAGTGACCAGCCTGCCCCTCAACGCTTCATCCACATAGCGGGCAATTTTTCGATATGCATCTATCCCCAGCACCTCATCGATTCTTTTGCCATCTGCCTTATGGCCGAACCATTCTTCATACGCCTGGTTGTTAAACCGGTAGCGCAGGTCCGAATCGACATAGGAAATGAGGGCCGGCATGGCATCGGTGACCAGCCTTAACCGGCTTTCGTTTTCGCACAGCTCGGCGGTATGGCGCTGGATCAGCCAGTAGAGTATTAAGGCCGTTACGAAAATGAACCCCCAGCCTTTGTAAATACTGATCGTTGTCAGCGTAGCCGGATCGAGGGTAATTTGCTCCACCGCTCTGTCGGTGAGCAGTATCCAAAGGATGCCGATCAGAAGGTAGATCCCAGCGATTCTCAAAGATCCCGACCTGGATGAGTTCAAAAATACAGGGGACTTATACCTGTTCATTTCGAACCTCCTCAAGGGAAAAAGAAGTAAAAAATGCCTGGTTTTGAGTAAAGAATCCCATTTAATAGATAATTTTCCTATAGTATACGTAAATGCACAGGGGGGTAAACCCTACTTTTTGAAGCTATTTGGGCGTTATTGACATTTTCGTAAGGTGGTAAAACGATTGAAAAATCATAAAGGTATTTCCTTCACAACCATTCTATGACATCCTTCCATATGAGAAATGGTCTGGCTCTGGAATAATAAGGCCAGCCATATGATTAATTGAAAGGTGTGCCTTATGTTAACTCAATTGAGCGAGAGCACCGAGATGTATCTCAAGGCGATGGTGGAATTGGGCGAGGGGAATGTAGTGGCCGTTGGGCGGCTGGCCGGGCGGCTGGGTGTGACGAACGTCTCTGCCAATGAAATGGTGCATCGCCTGACCGATCAGGGGCTGGTTTCTCATACTCCGTATAAAGGCGTATCGCTGACAAAGACCGGGCAGGCCGCTGCCTGTAATGTGCTGCGCCGCCAGCGTTTGTGGGAGTGCTTCTTGTACGAGCACCTGAAGATCGAATGGGCAAGGCTGTACGAGCTGGCCTGTGCCCTGGAGCACGCTACCGCGCCGGAAGTGACGGAAGCCCTGTCTATTTTTCTGGGCGACCCGAAATTCTGCCCGCGGGGCAATCCGATCCCGGCCGCCGACGGCTCCTTTGAGCCGTTGATTGGAGTTTCGCTGCGAGAGGTTCCGGTGGGTGCGACCGTGCATGTCCTTGCGATCAATGCCACAGAAACCGACGCACTTCGCTATCTGCAGGATCGTGGCATCCTTCCAGGATGTGAAATGAGCGTGATGGAAGCCGCCCCCATGGATGGTCCGCTCACCCTGCGTATTGTTGGGCAGGATGT
>DATAKV010000605.1:0-1583 GCA_036261375.1 Anaerolineales bacterium | reverse complement strand
TGGACGGCCTGAACCACATCCTCCTGGGCCAGCAGTGATTCAACAAAGTCCTGCGCCTGCTTGTAGCGGGCCTCCATCTGCCGGTCCACCTCGTTGGTGAAGTCGAGCAGTTTTTCGCGAATTGACTCGAGCTTTGTCTTTTCTTCGCCAGATGCCTTGTCGATCTTGTCGGAGAGGATCTGGAAGAACTGATAGTCCATGCCGCCGCGTGCCAGGCTGACGAAGGCACGCATGCGCGCTTCATTGGGAGAGTCGATGACCAGGTCCAGCAGCTTCTCGCGGGTCAGGCCCTGCCCTGCATCCTGCAGGGACTTTGTGGCGGCCTCCAATTCCCCAACCGATTCCTTCAGTCCGCGGCCGAATTCGGTCTCTTCCAGCAGCTGTTTCTGCAGGTCGACCATTGACCGGGCAACCGGCTCCTGTCCACTGGCGGCCGCGCTCTGGGCGAGACGGCTGAACAGGGCAAAGAACTGCTCATCGAACAAATTGATGTTCTGCTTAATAAGCTCACTGCGGACATCGTTCGAGCTGGCCTGCAGCAGCCGTTCGATCAGAGATACCCGCTCCTGCTGCTCCTTGAGCATCTCGGGTGTGATGCCATCCTTGCCCAGGATGACCTGGACCATGGATTCGTAGGTAAGGTTGGGCATGGGACTTAACAGGTAGCCTTTCCGCTTCTCTGCCGGAAGACGGTCCATGACCTGCTTGATCAACGGACCGATGATCTTTTCCTGCTCATTGAGCGGTAGGCCCAGTTCGGGCGTGAAAAAGGTGAGCAGCAGTTCCTTGTCGTTATCGTGATAAACAATCGGGGTGGCAAGGCGTCCTTGATACCCACAGTGCGGACAGCGCGCCATATTCGAGATACCGCCCAGCAATCTCTGTTTGGCCTGAGGATCCTGGGTGACATCGAAGAGTTGCTCGACATTTGCCGTAATCATCTGCCGGCAGCGAGGACATGCAATTTGTGTTTGAGGCATTCTATTCTTTCCGTTTTAAAATTTTGTTAATAGGGATGGTATCTGACCATCCCTGAAATCTTATCCTAATAATTTTTCCATCCGGTCGATATAACTTCCCATGACGGCAAAGGTCTCCTCGACAGGCTGCGGCGTGGCCATATCCACGCCGGCTTTTTTGAGCACGTTCAACGAGTAATCGGACGAGCCCGATTTCAGGAAACCCAGGTAGTCTTGAACAGCGTTCGGTTCGCCGCGCAGGATGCGGCTGGCCAGTGCGTTGGCACCAGAGATGCCGGTGGCGTAGGCGTAGACGTAGTAATCCGCAAAAAGATGACCGAATGTCGACCAGGTCATGCCGACCCGCTCACGGTCCATGTCGAAACCCGGGCCGAATCCCTCCGCGAACAGGTCTGCCATGAGATCGATCATGGAGTCGGCCGTCAGGGATTCGCCGCGCTCGATGCGCTGGTGGGTCTCCAGCTCGAAGCGAGCCAGGGTAGGCATCTGGAAGAAATAGCGGAAGAAATTCCCGCCCACGGCTTCCTCGAGCAGGGCAAGCTGGAAATTCTTATCGTTTACGCTATCGAGCAGGTGGCCTCTCATCATTGCCTGGTGAAAGTT
>DATAKV010000699.1:0-2934 GCA_036261375.1 Anaerolineales bacterium | reverse complement strand
GACCTGCAGGGCAAGCACAACCTGCCCGGCGAGCCGATGGTCGATCCGGTCACGGGACTGTTCTTCGCCATTGGCCTGGGGTATGCCCTGCTGCGCTGGCGCGACCAGCGCTACTTTCTGCTGGTCGCCTGGCTGGTGCTTGGGCTGGCCGGCAGCTTCCTCAGCTCGCAGCATGAATCCCCGCAGTCCTACCGCTCCCTGACGGCGCTGCCCGCCGCCATCCTGCTGGCCGCCGACATCCTGGACCGGAGCCTGCGAGCGGTCTACCGGACCCTGCAGGAAAACACAGGCGGCGAGCCTCAACCCAGCCGGGCAGCAGCCATTACAGGGGGCATTGCCCTGCTCCTGCTGGCCGGCGCGGCGCTCTGGGAGTCGACGGTCTACTTCGGGCGGCAGGCGGCCTCCCTGGATGTGGTGCGCGGCTTCAACCCCACCGAGAATCAGGTAGCGGACGAAGTGATCGCCTCCCTGCGATCAGACAGCGAGATCTATTTATCACCCCGCTTCTCCGAATATTCCCAGCTGCGCTTTCTGGTCTATGGCGTGGTGAAGGAACAGACCAGCGAGAACACGCTCGACGACAAGCCCTATCGCACACTCCTGCCGGAGACCGATCTCCCCCTCCAGGATACGGGCCGGGATGTATTGATCCTGCTCGACACCACCTACTGGGACCTGCGCGAGTACATCCTGTCGTTCTATCCCGAAGCGAGCATCGAGCAGAGCACGTTATCCGATGGCTCGCCCGTCTACCTGCGGATCGAGATCCCTCATGAGCAGATCGC
Source organism: Anaerolineales bacterium (assembly GCA_036261375.1). Classification (GTDB taxonomy): domain Bacteria; phylum Chloroflexota; class Anaerolineae; order Anaerolineales; family Villigracilaceae; genus Defluviilinea. Next base: position 2,149 of record DATAKV010000699.1, on the reverse strand, counting down.
CGCCCTGCAGGGTCTGACCAAAACGGTCAGCGATGCGGATGGGGACTCCGAGGAGAGTCCTGTTTCTCAGGTGGAGATCGAGGCTGGGGATCGAAAGGCGGCCGAGATCACCTGGGAGGGCGCCATCCGCATCGACCACGGCGGCGACTACCTGATCCGGGGCGATGGCGGCCTGGAGATCTTCCTGGATACTCTTCCTGTAAACGAGCGCCACTACCTGGGGCGCGGGGTATATAATTTGAGAGTTGTCTGGAAGGCCGGGGACAGCCCCGATGCCCAGCTCTTCTGGCAGCGGCCGGGCCAGGATCTAACGCCGGTCCCGCCGGAAGCGCTGTTCCGCCTTGACGATCGCGAGCAGGGACTGTTGGGAACCTACTGGAATAACATCAATTGGGAAAACACCCCCGTGTTCCAGCAGGTCACTCCCTTCCTCCTGCTGGCCTGGAGCGACGAGCAGCCGATTGTCCCGCACGGCGAGTTCAGCGCCCGTTACACAGGCTGGCTGCGCATTCCAGAGGCCGGGGTCTACACCCTGCGGGTCGAAGCCGACGACGGCGCCCGGCTCTTCCTGGACGAGCAGGCGGTCGGGGAGGGCATGATCCCGGGCCAGCCCAACAACTTCGACGTGACGGTCGCCCTGCCCGAGGGAGAATATCCCATCCGGCTCGAGTATTTCCAGCAGGGCGGCGGGACCGCACTGCGATTCCTGTGGCGCCTGGGCGATGGACCGTTTAGCCCTGTGCCTCCGTCGGCGCTGATCCCTGCCACACCATGAAGGAACCTTCCATGAGTTCTACTGGCGCGAAACTTTCTCCATCCAAAAAGGTCAACAAGTGGGATGCCTCCGTCTGGAACGGCCGGGTTTCTGCCGTCCTTGCCCAGCCCAAAGCTCTGAACATCCTCCTGATCGTGACCGTTCTTATCGCGGCATTCCTGCGCTTCAACGGTCTGAAATGGGACGAGGGACGCCACCAGCATCCCGACGAGCGCTTTCTCTCCACGGTGACCAACGATCTTATCTGGCCCGAGAACTTCAGCACGTATTTCAATCCCGATATTTCCACACTGAGCCCCTATTCCAACCCGAACATGGGGTTGTATGTGTATGGCATGCTGCCCGTCTACATCGTCAAATGGATGGCCATCCAGCTCGATCAGAACAACTATGACGACATCACGGTGATCGGCCGGGCGCTCTCGGGGATCTTCGACATCGCCGCCATCCTGCTCCTGTTCCTGATCGGCAGGAGACTGTATGGAACAAAGACCGGGCTGCTTGCTGCGCTGCTGCTGTCCCTGAGCGTTCTCAACATCCAGCTCTCGCATTTTTATACCGTCGATACGTTTGCCAACTTCTTTCTTCTGGCCACCCTCTACTTCCTGTTACGCGGCCACGAAAGCGGGAAATGGCTCGATTATGCCCTGACCGGGCTGATGTTCGGCCTGGGGCTGGCATCCAAGCTCAGTGTGTTCACGCTGGTCGTGCCGATCCTGGTCCTGGCCGGCTTCGATCTCTACCGCCGCGCCCGGGAGGGGGATATTCGCCAGGCCATCGAGCATACCCTGCTGCGCACGGTTACCATCTTCTTCATTGCGATCCTGACCTTCCGGGTCATCCAGCCGATCGCCTTCGCCGGTCCCGGCTTCTGGAACTGGTCGCTCAACCCCAAGTGGGTAGAGGATATCGTCGAGCAGCAGAAGATCACCCGCGGCGAGACCGACCTGCCCTGGGTCCAGCAGTGGACGGGGCGCTCGATCGCCTTCCCACTCTACAACATCCTGTTCTGGGGCATGGGCCTGCCGCTGGGGCTGGTGAGCTTTGCCGGCCTGGCGCTGGCGGGATATGAATTGGTCCGCGGCCGCCGGCCGGAGCACCTGGTCCCGGTCACCTACATGGGCGTGACGTTCGTCTACCACGCGATCACGTTCATCAAGTTCATGCGCTACTTCCTGCCGATCTATCCCTTCCTGATCCTGATGGGAGCGTGGCTGATCATACGGTTGTGGGAGCGCCCGGCAGCCACAAGACAGGCTGAACCTGAGACAGAGTCGCCTCGAAGGGATGTCTTCGGGACGGTCCGCCGCGTTCTGCTCAGCCGGCAGCTGGCGCTGGGACTGGGAGCAGTGGTCGTCGCCTGGACCTTCCTCT
>DATAKV010000694.1:0-7370 GCA_036261375.1 Anaerolineales bacterium | reverse complement strand
CACCTGAGATGGAGCAATAGGTCGTTCCAGCCCGTTCGAAGGATTCCAGTGCACCGGCTGGACCTCACCTGGTAAACGGACCTGCGCTTTTTGGGCTTTGTAGGTAGGATTGATAATGAAATAGATCTCCTGCTCATCCTTCTGACGGTGCAGGTAGAACACCTCACGGTTGTCGATAATGATGTCGGGCTCGATGAGTCTTGTCAGCGCTTCATTGAGTGCATCCGCTACTGCCTCACGTTCCGAAGTGACTTCCTCGGTAATCTCCTGGCGCTCGCCCTGCTCGGGGGCAAAATAGTAGCGGCTCGTCCGCTCCTCGGATTCGATCACAAACAGCGGACTCTCGGTCTTCCCCACCGCGTCGATCTGCTGCTGGATGCGCATGGGAAGCTGGCGGTTAAGCGCGTAGCTGCGCAGGAAGGCAGTTTTGCCGCCTCCAGCGTGCTCCTGCTCGAGGACATCGAGTCCGGTTTGCGACTGGAAGGTTGTCTGTGTTTCGACAGGGTCCACGCCGAACAGCGCACGAACGCGGTCTGCAACATCCACCAGCTCTGTGACATTGTTCTTCGTTGTAAACGCCTGGCTGGGCAGAAAGATCATTCCCAGTACGCGGCCGCCCTGAGTTACAAACTGCTCCAGGCGCTCCAGCGTGCTCAGCTTGATGTGAGCCATCGGTGGCAGGACCAGGAGCTCATGAACCTCATCTCGAACGCGGATGGTATTGCCTTCCAGCTCCGCATTCGCCAGCACATCCTCGTCAAGATAGTCATAGTCATAATGCAGCCGCAGAAGCAGGTCGGTCAGTGTGTTGAAATCGCGCTCGATGCGATCGCCAAGAGCGTTATGGGTCTGTGGTGTGTACGTGGCGAACATCGCGTTCATCGGCCAGAGCACAGCGGCCTTGGCGATGTGTTTCCCACCCGAGAGCAGGTGACTCAGGCGGCTCATATAGTTCGAGAACTCGCCGTAGTAATCCCACCAGGGATACTGGTAGAACATCGATGGCGGCCAATCCCGTTTGCGGGGACCTTCCAGGGTGTAATGAAAGCCGTGCGGGTTGAGCAGGTTGACGCCCAGCACGTATTCCCAGTCCGCGATCCATTTCATACGCTGCATGGTTGCATCCATGAAAATGCCGCCAAAGGATTCACACAGCAAGCGCGGGCTACCATTCTGGTGGGCTGCCGAGCTGCCGACCTTCATCGCTACGTGCTCATCGGGCCGGTCGCGGTTGCCGATGATGGGATAGAGATGGTCGACGCCTGTCACGTCCATATGGGGATAGTGTTTGAACAGGTTGCCCTCGACCCGGATCAGGCGGCGCAATCCCTCTTCGTACAGAAGATGCCCGGTGAACAGCACGTTATGTTCCTGGCACCATTCATGGATCTGTTTGTAAAACGCGTCGCTGTAGAAATCGGTCAGCGTGTTATAGAAATCATAGCGGACGCGGGCACTGTCCGGACGCACGTCAAAGAACAGGTCAGGCAGGCGCGGGCGCAGGTTGTAGCCATTGCGCGCCTGGAAGCGCCGGAACATATCCCTGGTCCAGGGGACGATCGGGGTATCGCCGCCGCTCAGGTAGTAATGCATGGCCGGTTCGTCGGTATAGAAGCCGAGCATCTGGGAGTTCATTTTGCCGTCGACCGCGCTGGCATACGGGTCGTAGCCATGACGCAGGAACTCGGTTGTCGCTTCCGGGTTAAGCGCGTCGATGTAATAATCGGCGACCTTCTCGACGATGTACATCAGTCGCCAGTTGCCTGCAGGCGCTTCCCAGGGAATGACATTTTCGAACGAGAGATTGGGGGTCAGGTCGATCACCTCTCCCGGCCTGTCTAGCGGAATGGCAAACGCAGCCACCGGCTTTGATTTCTCGAAATCCAAATAACGGCTGTCGGCGCCGGTCAGGTAGGTGAACCAGGGTCCGCGCACGGTCATGTTGATGCACTCAATATATCGCTCCGCCAGGTCAGGACGAGCCTGCAGCACGCGCTTGTCGGCGGTGCCGCTCGGCCAGTTCATCTCATCGTAGATCCAGGTCTTCAGCCCGAGCTTCTCGGCCTCCTCGACGGCGAAGTGAATGCGGTCAAGGTAGGTCTCGCCGATGTAACTTGTTTCCAGACCATAGCGCCCGTGCAGGATGATGCCCGGCATGCCCTTGTCGCGGAACTCACGGAGCTGGTAGAGCATTTCCTGCGGGTCGAGCTCGCCGTTCAGGAACCAGAAGGGCAGGATGCCGTAGTCGCGCGGCGGCATTTTGAAATTGTCCCGATTGACGGGGACGACAGGCCAGGGTTTGGGCTGCATGAATTGCTACTCCTTGGATGGGGTTTCTTCGATCTCGAAAATTCAGTTCTGCATCAGGACCGTCGACTTGACGAATCCCTGCGGTTTTTCGTAAGCTGTCCGGAATGCCTGGTTGATCTCACTCAGCTGGAAACGGTGTGTAACCAGATCGTCAAGGCTCATTCGTCGGGATGTCAGAAGGCGCATACCGATGCGCATACCGCGCAGGATGGTCGTCTCTTCTCGAAAATGGGCGTTCAGGATCTGGAAAGCCATCCAGTTCCAGTAGCCCAGAGGGATCTGGCGCGGCTCGCCCTGGTGATAGCCGACGATGACGACCTTGCCGCTCATGCGTGTGACCTCGCCAAGCAGGGTAAGAGGCGCCTGCCCGCCGACCACTTCGAAAGCGGCATCGGCGCCCTTGCCATCGGTCAGGGACTTGACAACTTCCGGCAGAGATTCTTTGGTGACATCCACCACATCAGTCGCTCCCAAACGGAGGGCTCTCTCGAGCGCGTCGGGACGGGTGTCCGCCACGATCAGCCGCCGCGGCCCCTGCATGGCCACCAACTTCTGTACCAGGTTGCCCATGAACCCGGCGCCGATGATGACCACGTCATCGCTCAGCGAGAGGTTCGCCATCTCAACAGTGTTGACAGCGCAGGCCAGGGGTTCAGCAAGAGCGAGATCCAGCGGAAGATCACCGGCGGGAAAGCAGTACTTCGCCTTGACGATCACAAACTCAGCAAAGCCGCGGCCCGGCGCCCAGACCGCTACCCGGTCGTCCGGAGTCAGTCCTTCCACATCCTTTCCGACATCGGCCACAACCCCGCTGACCTCGTGACCCGGATACCGCGGATACAAGTCTGTCCCGGCCTTCCCCTCCCACAGGTCAAGCTCAGAGGTGCAGACGCCGCAGGCAGTCACACGTACGAGAACCTCGTCCGGGAGCAGCGCGGGAAGCGGCTCTTCCTGCAGTTGAAATTCCTTCGGACCCGTTAAGCTGGCAATTTTCATTCGAAGGTTAATCCTTTTTAGCAGTCAGAATACGAGCGCTCATCGGGCTCATTTGGATGGGCTGAGTGCCGTTGAAGAGAATTTCTTCCTCGTTCAAATGGTCGAACAGAGAGACAATTTCTGTCAGAGAATTAAATCCCTCTGGCAGGTTCACCTGAACGGCAGCTGACTCATTGGAGAAGTTCAACAGCACCAGCACAGGTTCAACATTCCCCTCCAAAAAGCGGAGATATCCAAGAACCTGGCTGGCGGGTTCCGCATCCAGAAGCTGCCAGAACCGCGAGTGCAGGCTGGGGATATCCTTGCGCAGGGCGATCAGCTTCTTGTGATACTCGCGCAGCCCGGGGTATCTTTCTTTCCAGGAGATCATCCCGCCATCATAGGGCAGGAACCACTGGCCAAGCTCATCCGCAGTGTAAATGCAGGGCAGGCCCGGCAGGGTGAGCACAAGAGCCGTGGCCACGCGGGTCAGCGCCTCGCCGTGTGAGGTGATAAAGCGAGTGCGGGTATCGTTGTTGTTCAAAAAGCGGAAGATCAAAGCGTCGGGGTGATAGCCCTCCGGCTCATTGAGCAGTGCGCCTTTCAAAAGCTTGAGCATTTGATCGGTGTCTACAGGATCGGCCTGGTCACTCCAGAACTGGCCCCAGGCCCACTGGCCCAGATTTTCGGTCCAGTCGTAGGCCGCGTCAAAGCCGTTGTCGAAGTTGTACGGGTCCCGGGCGCTGGCCTCGGCCAATAGAAGGAGATCTGGTTTGATTCGCTTGAGCTCCCGCCGCCACTCGGGCCAGAAATCCGGGCGGCGCTGCTGGACGCCCCAGCAGGCATCGACGCGAAAGCCGTCCACGTCGAACTCGCGCACCCAGTACGAGAATGCCTCGAGCATCATGCGGCGCACTTCCGGATGATCGTAGTTCAGGTTGGGCAGGTGCGTCCAGTCGAAGTAGTACGTGTACTTCCCGTTTTCATCACGGTCATAAAAATCCCAGTAGGGCGAGTCCTGTCCTTTTTCGATCGTGTCTTTGAAGTAGGGATGTTCGCTCGATGTATGGTTGGGGACGAAGTCCATCAACACCCGGATGCCGCGCTCGTGAGCCGCCCGGACCATCTCCCGGAACTGCTCTTTTGTGCCGAAGCCGTCTCGCAGTTCGAAGTAATCGGTCACCGAATAGCCATAGTCGGGTGTCGAGTTGATTGGCGCCAGCCACATGGCATTGACGCCGAGATCGGCCAGTTCATCGAGCTTATCCTGGATCGCCACGGCCCCAGGACTCCCGAACAAGCGCGGGATAACCCCGTAGACGATCGCTTCTTCCACCCAGGCCGGATTCTCATGATCGTAATCGGGGATGCGCGGCTGGCCGTTCTCGACAACGAAGTACGTGGCGCTGCTATCTTCGCGCCCGGCCTCATCGATCACACGCAGCGAGAGATAATATTCGCCATCCACGGTCGGTACGTCCAACTCAAAGGTGGTACCGCTCTTTTCGCCTGCAAACAGCTCCACCGGATTTCCGGAGCGCGCGGACCAGATATATTCGCGGAGCGGCTGGTGACCCAGCTCATCCGGCTGGCTGCCTGCTCCATCCAGGATGAGCCGCCCTTCAGAAAGGGAAATGCTGATGATTGCTTTCGGCCGCTGCTGCAGGCGACCGGTGATGTTCACTTCGTTGGACAATTCTTCCTCCTCATTCATATGCTGACAAACGGCTTTCACGGAGTTCTCCCCGGGGTCGATCGGGACATCCGCAGAAAAGATATATTCTTGTAGAAGGGCTTGCACGCGCTTGCCACGGTTATCGATCCAAACGGACTGGCAGGAGGCAGGGTTGGCCATGCTGCCGCGCACTTGCTTTGTAAACGCCCAGGCATCGACTGGGTGGCCATCCAACTGAATACCTGCCTCCAGCGACGGCGAAGCTATTGTGCCGGGGGTTTGTAAAACCTTCCTGTTCTGGCACGCCGTGACCAGGAGCCCGCCTGCCAGCACGATGCTCAGGCGCAGGAATTCCCGGCGTTGGAGCGCTTGGTTTTCCATCGATCAGGCGATTGGTGTTTCCGCGAGCACCCGGGCCATCAAGCCCGGTACGGAAATCCGCATCCGGCTCCCATCGAAAGCGGGGACTTCTTCTTCGTTAAGAAGATCGTATAAGCCTGCGCCGCCGGACAAAGCATTGAATCCCTCGGGGGAATCGAACCTGAACTCGGCGGGCTCCTCTGAAAAATTCAACAACACGAGAATTGGAGTGCCTGATTGATCAGAATAGCGTATATACGTGAACACGCTTTGAGGAATGGCGTCTGTGGTAATGGGGTCCCAGAGCCGCGAGCGCAGGGTGGGGATGTCCCTGCGCAGCTCGATCAGGTGCCGATGATAGTCACGCAGGCCCGGAACTTGCTCCTCGAATGTGAGAGGCTCGACCTGCTGGTAAGGCTCGAACTCCAGCCCATATTCATCGCCTGTGTACAGACAGGGGATGCCTGGCAGCGTGAGCAGCATGGCCGTGGCAACCCGTGTCACCCCTTCACCGTGGCGGGTGATGAAGCGCTTTCCCGTATCGTTGTTGTTAATGAAACGGAAGACGACCGCATCCTTGGGATAACCATCCGGGGGATTGGTCAGGGCAGTCGTCATGTTGTACGATAGCAGCCGGTACTTGTAGGCGTTCCATACGATTTCCCAGGCCCAGCCGCCGGGACGGTTGATCCAATCGTAGGCAACATCGAAGCCGTTTTCGAAGTAGTAGGGATCCCGCGCCGTTGCCTCGGCCAGCAGCATCAAGTCGGGCTTGATGCGCTTGAGCTCCCGCCGCCACTCGAGCCAGTAATCCGGACGGCGTTCTTTCACCCCCCAGACAACATCCACCCGGAAGCCGTCCACGTCGAACTCGCGCACCCAGTAGGCAAAGGCTTCGGTGATCATACGCCGGACTTCCGGGTGATCGTAGTTTAAGTTAGGCAGATGAGACCACTCGAAGTAATACGTGTAGTTTCCATTCTCATCCCGGTCGTAGAAATCCCAGTACGGGGACTCGGGACCGCGCTCCTGCGCGTCCAGAAAATAAGGATGTGTATCCGAAGTATGGTTGGGGACAAAATCCATCAGGACGCGGATGCCGCGTTCGTGAGCGGCCTGCACCAGGCCCCGGAAATCCTCGGCAGTACCATAGGCAGGATCGAGACCGAAATAATCTTCAACGGCATAGCCGTAATCATCGGCCGGGTGCAGGTTGATCGGTCCGAGCCAGATGGCATTGATACCCAGATCGGCCAGGTCATCCAGCCGCTCGCGGACCGCTTGAAAGGCAGGACTCCCAAACAGGAACGGGATCACGCCGTAGACCACCGCCGTCTCGAGCCAGGCGGGGTTCTCATGATCATAGTCGGGGACGCGAGGCTGGCCGTTCTCTACAACAAAATAGGTTTTGCTCGTATCTTCCCGTCCTGCTTCGTCCACAACGCGCAGGTTGATGTAATATTCACCGTCAATCGCGGGAGCGGGGATCGAGATCGTCTGCCCGCCAGTTGATAATGGAAGGTGAGACGGAGTACCTTCGCGTGCAGACCATATATATTCACCGATGGCTGTCTGTGTTCCTTCCGCTGGCAGGCTCCCGCTGCCATCCAGGGTGATATGGCCATCCTCCACCTGGATCTGTATCTCGGCCCGGGGGGCCTGGCGGAGACGTCCCGTAATAACGATCGGTTCCGTCTCGACCTCGTCGCCGCCCGCCTGTACGCAGATGCCGCGGACCTGATTTTCTCCCTCGCCGAGCCTGACGTCACCCCGGTAGGTTCCGCCATCGGCCTGCGCTTCGAACTCCTGCCCATTGGCACGGAAGATCACTCGCTCGCATTCACCATCCGAAACGCCCACCTGTACCTGCTTGACCCAGGCCCAGGCATCCTGGTCTCCACTGTTGAGGCTGAGCTTTACAGAGGGAGTCGCGGATGGCAATGGTGCGCTCGTCTCGATGGCTTCCGCGAGGCTCTGCTGGCACGCGGCAATCACCGCTCCGCCCGCCCCCACGGCACACAACCGCAGAAAACTTCTGCGGTCCAGGATA
>DATAKV010000682.1:0-3312 GCA_036261375.1 Anaerolineales bacterium | reverse complement strand
CGACCGTATGGCCCTGCTTGCCTCCGGTGAGCTAAACGCAGGTGTTATGCCCGATCCACTCGCTGCGCTTGTAGTCAGTCAGGGCGGCGTGATCATTGCCGACGATTCAAACTTTCCGCAGTACGGTTTTAGTGTGATCTCTTTTCGCAAGGATGTGATCGATGCCGATACGCAAGCCGTCAGGAATTTTCTGGCAGCCATTGAAGAAGCAACTGGATTGATCAATGCGGAGCCCGCAAAATATAAAAATGTTTTGAGCGAGCAAAAGCTGGTACCGCCGCCCTTGCTCGAGGCGTACCGGGCGCCGGTTTTTCCGGCTGGCGGCGTGCCAACCCTGGAGGAGTGGAACGACGCACTAAACTGGTTAAAGGAAAAAGGCATCCTGACCGAGGATATCTCGTACGAGGAGTCTGTAAATAACTCGTTCCTTCCCTGACCTATGATCGATTTTAAGTCTGTTACCTTCGCCTATCCTCACACTGCGCCTCTCTTCGAGGATTTCTCCCTTACCCTTTCGCGCGGCGAGACCTGGGCGATCCTCGGCCCATCGGGCTGCGGAAAGACAACCTTGCTCTACCTGCTTGCAGGGATACACCGGCCAGGATCGGGACAGATTTTGATAGACGGTGATCTTCTGTCACGGCCCCGGCCGCGCAGTGGTTTGATTTTGCAGGATTATGGTCTGCTCCCATGGTCCACAGTGCGTGAGAATGTGGAACTGGGTTTACGAGTCCGCAATTTCTATGGGGAGGACGGCAGGCATACCCCTATTGATTTCCAGCCTGCCAACGATGTGCCCTACTGGCTCGAGCGCCTGGGAATCCGAGATGTAGCCGACAAGTATCCGTCCCAGGTCTCGGGTGGGCAGCGCCAGCGTGCTGCGATTGCGCGTACACTGGTTCTCGAGCCCGACCTACTTCTCATGGACGAACCGTTTTCATCCCTGGATGCAGTCACTCGTGGAGATCTGCAATCCCTGGCCTGGAGCCTGTATGCTGAGCAAAAACTGACCCTTGTCATCGTAACGCACGCCATCGAGGAAGCGGTGGCGCTGGGCCGAAAGATCCTGCTCTTGAGCCAGGCACCCAATCGGAGCGCGCGAGTTTTCGAGAATCCGGATGCCGGTCAGAATGGATATCGAAGCAGCCCGCAGTATCATGAGCTGTGCGATCTGCTATGGAGGGAAATGCATGATGAACCGGCGTGATGGCTTGCTTGCCGGGCTGGGGCTGCTGCTTCTATGGCAGATGGCTGCAACGATCGTGGATCTTCCTATCCTGCCAGGCCCATTCAAGGTAGCTGGCGTCCTGGTGCGGGAACTGCAAAACGGCCTGTTGACTCATTTTGGTTTCAGCCTGTGGAGAGTCTCCGTCGGCATGGCCCTGTCGGTGCTGGTAGCGGCTCCGGTGGGATTGGCTATTGGCGGGTCCAAAAAACTGAACCGGTTTTTCAGCCCGCTTATTTATCTGTTGTACCCGATCCCCAAGGTCGTCTTTGTGCCGGTGGTGATCCTGTTTTTGGGTATTGGCGACACGGCAAAGATCGCAATCATGTTTTTGATCCTGTTCTTTCAGATCGCGGTGCTCGTCAGGGACCAGGCCGCCGGGCTGCCTCCCCAGCTCATTCAAAGCCTGCACAGCCTGGGCGCCGGGCGGCGCGCCATGTTCCGCTTTATCTATCTCCCCGCCAGCCTGCCTGCGATCTTGACCGCACTTCGCCAATCCATCGGTACGGCCGTTGCGGTGCTCTATATTACCGAACTGTCCGCTACCCGCTATGGGTTGGGATACTACATCTATTACAACGGAAGCACACTGCTCGACTATCCGGCCATGTACGCGGGTGTCGTTGCAATGAGCCTGCTCGGGCTGGGTATGTATTTTAGTGTGGACTGGCTGGAACGAAGATGGTGCAAGTGGAAGTTTGTCACTTAAAGCAGAAGTCCAGCCCAGAATAGGAGACTGAACAGCAGCGCGGTCTGACCTGTCACTGCCAGGGCAGCATTAAGTGGACGCCCCTGCCGGGTGAACACGATATGTGTAGCCCGGATCGCCAGAGGCAGGGACAGCCATGCCGTCAGTGAGGACTCGGGTACAATTCCCAGTCAGATGGCGAGTGGCAATATAAGATAGGCGGTGATCATGCAGATCCCATACTGGATCTTCGTCGCCCGCTCACCAAGGATCACGGCCAAAGTACGTTTCCCTGCTTTTCTGTCGCTCTCCAGATCCCGAAGATTGTTGACAACCAGGATCGCGGTGACGATCGAGCCGGGTGGGACCGTCATCCACCATGCGGCAGTGGAAACATGGCCTGACTGTACGTAATAGGTCCCCGCGACCGAGGCGAGACCGAAGAAGATAAAGACAAACAAATCACCGAGCCCGTGGTAGCCAAGAGGAAAGGGTCCGCCCGTATAGGCGATTGCAGCGAGGATAGCGGCAGCGCCAATGAGAAGGATGGGCCAGCCGCCCAGCCACGCCAGGTACAAGCCGAACAGGGCAGCCAGTACGAATACGATCAGCATGGCCCGCTTTACCTGTAACGGTGTCAGCATTCCTGCCTGCGTAACTCGCACCGGCCCCAATCGCTCGGCCGTATCGGTGCCGCGCTCGAAATCGAACACATCGTTCGCCAGGTTGCTGCCGATCTGCAAAAGCAGCGCTGCAGATAGACAGGCGAGGGCAGCATCGAGCCGGAAAGATCCATCCTGCCAGGCCAGCGCGCTGCCCATGACCACACCCGCCGCAGCGGCCGGCAGCGTACGCGGGCGAATCGCCAGAATCCAGGCACTCCAGCTGGAAAATTGTTTGTCGTTGGACATTTGGTTTACATAGTGCCGCATAATTTGCTTAACTTTTACTTGGATTTTCAACCTGCAAAACAAAACGAAAAGTAAAGTTAATTATGAGACAAGCGGTAATCTGGAGCAGTATACCTGAACATGAATACGCTTTGTAAAGGTGTTGATCAAGAGGATGAATGACACGACTTACCGGACAGAAACGCGCAGCCTACGTTCAAAACATGTTCTCCCGCATTGCGGGTCGCTATGACCTGATGAATCGATTGATGACCGCCGGGCAGGATATTCGCTGGAGGAAACAGGTCATCCGGCGGGCACAATTGAAAAACGATTCCTGTTTGCTGGATATCGGAACAGGCACAGGCGATCTGGCGCGCGAGGCCCTCGCCCAATATCCGCAATTGAAAGTCATTGCCGCGGATTTCACCCAGGAGATGATGCGTGTTGGACAAAAGAACGGCGCGCTCGACTTTTCCTCTGCCGATACCCTGTTCCTCCCGTTTGAA
>DATAKV010000678.1:0-1945 GCA_036261375.1 Anaerolineales bacterium | reverse complement strand
CCCCCTCACCGACTGGCGAGAGAAAGACTCCCCCTTCCCACATGGGAAGGGGGCCGGGGGGTTAGGTCCTTCTCAGCACAACCTGTACGCCGGGAACGATCGTGCTACCCCAGCACGCGGTAGGCAAAGTTCAGCATCAATTCCTGGTGCTCGATCTGCTGCTCCTGGGCGCGCGAGCCGTGCCCGGCGTTGAACCAGTGGACTTCGATCTGTTTCCCCAGCGATTTGAGTTTCTCTTCGTAGACCCGTAACTGCCGGGCCGGTGTGCGGGTATCGTTCTCGCCCTGGATCACCAGCACCGGCGCGCGGACCTGTTCGGCATAGGTGATCGGAGAAGCCTTGCGCGTCGCTTCGGGGACTTCGCCGGGCGCGCCGCCGAACAGGGCGCGCTGGTAGCCGCGCAGCGATTCGGCTTCGTCTTCATACATGGTCGCCCAGTCGGCAATGGCGATCCCGGCCATGCCGCCGGCCCACAGCTCGGGGCGGCGGCCGAGCGCCTGCAGGGTCAGGTAGCCGCCGTACGAGCCGCCGGTCAGCAGGACGGCATCCGGTTGGGCAATCTTGATATCCACCAGCCAATGATACACCGCGGCCATGTCCTGCACTTCCAGGTCGCCGAGATTGCCCCAGATCGACTTCTCGAACGGTTTGCCAAAGGTGGTCGAGCCGTGATAGTTAAGGCTGAAGAAGGCGAAGCCGTGGTCGAGCCAGGCCTGCGCGCCGGGAGAGAACAGCGACGACATGACCCAGGTGGGACCTCCGTGGGTCTCCAGGATGGTGGGGAACGGTCCCTCGCCCTCGGGGGTTGACAGCCAGCCCTGGATCGTATCGCCGTTCTCGGAGAGAAGTGTCACGGATCGGAATTGTTTTCCCTCGGGTGCATCGCCGGCTTTCAAAACATCCCGTTTATAGGCGCCGGTCTTTTCGTCCAGCGCCACCAGGCGTGAAGGATGGGCCGAATCCTCCCAGGTGACCCAGATCTCACCCTGCGGTGCAAAGTAGCCTCCCACGAACATGCCCAGCGACCCCTCCGGGTGGTCCAGTTTTGTAACGGTTTGTGTGGCGAGCTCGTAGCGGTAGAGCTGGTACTGGGCCTGGTACACCTGGCAGAGCAGGAGCTGATTCGCGTCGTCGGACCAGGCGTGAGGCAGGATCGTGCCGGGGATATCGTCGAGCTGCAGGGGCAGTCGCTCATCCGTGAGGACATTCCAGAGCAAAGGGCGGTCGAACCCCGATTTGCTGGAGGTGCAGACCAGGCGCGCATCCCCGGCGAGCGGGGAAAAGACCGGGTAGTCGATACTGGCGTCCTGCTCCCAGAGCTCACAGATCGGCTGGCGGGTTTCGGTATCGAATGCGATCAGCGAGAGATCCAGGCTTTTTGTGCGCGCGGTCGAAGCGACCACGGCGATCCTGCTATCGCAGGACGGGATGGGCCCAAAACTGAGACTCTCGCTCCGGTAAAGCAATACCGGGGACTGGCCTTCCGCCTTCAGGTACAGCTTGTACCCTTCCTTGGTGGCAGCCATGAACCCGGTCAGGTTCCCCAGGCGGTTTTGCTGGATGCCGAACGAGCTGTACGGGGGCAGATCTGGCGAGATGTCTTCGGCCTCGCCGCCGGAAAAGGGGACGCGCACGAAATGACCTGTCTCATTTCCACCTTCATCCCTGAGATAGTAGATATGGCCGCCGTCCGAGGAGAGCATGCCCGCGATCACGCCCGCAGACTGATGGGTCACCTGTTTTAGCTCCCCGGTGGCGACATCCCAGGCATAAAGCTGGTAAATGCCATCCTTGTTCGTGCAGACCAGCCCGTGCTGCGGGTTCTGCGCAGCCGTAGTTGCCCAAAAGATATCGGCTGTTCGAAAGCGCTTGCGCCAGGCGGCTTCAGGATCAAGATCCAATGGTTTCATATTTTTCTCCCGGCTCCTGCCTCATTCCCCGTATT
>DATAKV010000656.1:0-3004 GCA_036261375.1 Anaerolineales bacterium | reverse complement strand
GAACGCGAGCAGATGATCCTGAACGCCAACCCGGAGACGATCGGCGGCCTGAAGGTGACCGAGCTCGTCACGGTGGACGGTTTCCAGTTCAAACTGGAGGACGGCGGCTGGCTTTTGATTCGTTTCAGCGGCACCGAGCCGATCATGCGCATCTACTGCGAGACCACCCACCAGGATAAGGTCAAGGCGATCCTCGAGGATGGACTGAAGATCGCAGGTGTGAAGTAGGACATCTGGCATCGGTTATAAGGTAGTCCCATCTCGATCCGATGGGACTATTTATTTTGCCTGCCGGGCTTGTATGTTATAATTTTCACAATCTTTGTCGTAATTATGCTCACCGATACACACTGCCACCTGGATTTCGAGAAGTTCGAGCCCGACCGACCGGCGGTCATCCAGCGCGCTCTGGAGACCGGTCTCTCCCGAATACTTATCCCCGCCCTCGATTGGGACTCGAGCCTGGCGGCCGTCCAGCTGGCCCGCACCCATCCCGCCCTCTTCGCCGCCGTGGGATTCCATCCCACAGATGTAGAGAAGTGGGCTAAAAACTCCTATGAGAATTTAAGAAACTTAATTATCGAGCCTGCGAGCTCGCCGCTGGAGCAGAAAGCTGCTCGACTCCATAACAAGATCGTAGCCATCGGAGAGATCGGACTGGATTACTACTGGGTCAGGGAACCCGAGAAGCAGGCTCACCAGCGGGATGTCCTGAAACAGCAGCTTCAGCTCGCTCAGGAAGTAAGCAAACCGGTCGTCATCCACATGCGCGAGGCGGACGATGCCTGGTTCGGCCAGGCTTCCACCGACCTGCTCGATATCCTGGCTGAATGGCAGGGAGATCTCCAGGCCCAGGCCCACCCGCTCGCCGAGGCGCCGGGTGTCCTGCACTCCTTCAACGGAAATCTCGACACCGCTCAAAAAGCCATCGCCTTGAACTTCTTCATCGGCGTGACAGGCCCGGTCACGTATAAAAACGCCGAGGAAAAGCGTCAAATCATCCGCCAGCTGCCCCTGGACCGGCTGCTGATCGAGACGGATGCGCCTTTCCTCACCCCGGTTCCGCACCGGGGCAAACGGAATGAGCCTGCATTCGTGGCTCATATTGCTGATAAAATTGCGGAAATCCATATGACAACCCGCGAACAGGTCGCAAAAAGGACTACTGACAATGCTGCGCGGCTGTTCGGTTGGGGAGGCTGACGTTTGAGCACCACAACCTTTTTTACATCGGTGCAGGATCAACTTCAATTTGTGGAGCAGCGGATCCGGGAGCAAGCCGGCCAGGAACAACATCCCGATCTGCGCTCTGCCCTCGAACATTTACTGGCTGCCGGAGGAAAACGGATTCGGCCCACCCTGGGCCTGCTGGTCGGAAACATGCTGGGGGCACCCGAGGAGAAACTCATCACGCTCGGCGCATCCGTGGAATTGCTGCACACCGCCACCCTGGTTCACGATGACCTGATCGACGGCGCACTGCTCCGGCGCGGCATGCCAACCCTGAATGCGCGCTGGTCCCCCGCCGCGACCGTCCTGACCGGTGATTTCCTGTTCGCCCGGGCCGCCAAGCTGGCCGCTGAGACCGATCACCTGCCGCTGATGAAGCTCTTTGCCGATACCCTGGCGACCATCGTCAATGGCGAGCTGACCCAGATGTTCTCTGCCCGCGGCGTGATCGAAAGAGAAAATTATTACCAGCGTATCTACGCCAAGACGGCTTCGTTATTTGAAATGTCATCACTCGCCGCCTGTATGGTTGCTACGGAAGATGAGGAGATGCGCGCCTCGATGAAAGTGTTTGGCTATGAAGTGGGCATGGCCTTCCAGATCGTGGACGATATCCTGGACTTCACGGGCGAACAGTCCGCCGTCGGAAAGCCGATCGGCTCGGACCTGCTCAACGGTCTGGTGACTCTCCCGGCCATCTACTATGCAGAAGCTCACCCTCGAGATGAGGATGTCGTGTCCCTGCCGGAGGGCGGCTGGAAGGACACCGACCGGGTCCAGCGCCTGGTGGACGGCATCCGCCAGAGCGAGGCGATCCAGCAGGCGATGGGCGAAGCCCGTTCCGCCGTACACCGTGCCCTGGGCGCGCTGGAGGATGCCCCTGAAACGCCGGAAAAAGAGGCACTGGATAACCTGGCACGCTTTATTGTCGATCGAAAAGTCTAGAGAAAAGACTTCGGAAGTCTCAAAAGGGAATCCCATGCCTAATCCGCGCAAGCCATTTCGTATCAATGTCGGCTTCATCATGCATGAAGAGGTCGGCTACAGCCATGAGATAGCCTTCGATCTCGATAAGATCAAGCTCGAAGATCTGGAGCTCCGCAACCTGACCGGCGTCGTGACGATTGGACGTACACCTCAGGGGCTCATCGTCCAGGGGAATTTCGCTGCCGATACCACGCTCGAGTGTGTGCGCTGCCTGAAGGAGTTCAATCATTCCCTGCGGTGGGAGATCACCGAGTTGTATGCCTTCAACAAAAAATCGTTGAGCGAATCGGAGCTGATGGTGCCCGACGACGCCCACATCGATCTCGCCCCGCTGATCCGGGAATACGCCCTGCTGGAGATCCCGATCAAGCCTCTGCACGATCCCAACTGCAAGGGCCTGTGCATCGAGTGCGGCCAGGACCTCAACATCCGCGACTGCGGTCACAGCCAGGAGACCGACGACTCGCCGTTTGCCGATTTGAAGAATTTGTTGTAGTACAATAGGCGCTATGAAATTCCGGACCGAAACAATGGTGACAATGACCATGTTGATGCCCCGCCCTGCGGCATTGTCAGTTCGCGTCTGGAAGTCACGTTAGGTCACCGACCCTGAGTCAACACTGGCTGTCCACCGCGGGCAGCCTTTTTGTTTATAAATCCTTCACCACAAAGGACACGTAGTGTCACGAAGGTTTGTTAATCCTTCGTGAGCCGTCGTGACCCTTGATGGTAAAAATTTTGGAGGCACGAATGCCTGATAACATTTTGATCGCCATTGCCTGGCCCT
>DATAKV010000653.1:0-5001 GCA_036261375.1 Anaerolineales bacterium | reverse complement strand
GACAATTTTGTGGCAGTGGATGATATAAGCCTCACCATCGAAGACCAGGAATTTGTCGTCCTGCTGGGCCCAAGCGGCTGCGGCAAGACAACCTTGCTGCGGTCCATTGCCGGTTTGGGAATGGCGGACGAGGGCCGCATCAGCATTGGGGGGCGGGACGTCACCTACCTGCCGCCGCGCGAGCGCAAGATCTCCATGGTCTTCCAAAGTTATGCCATCTTCCCGCACATGACCGTGTATGACAACGTCGCCTTTGGATTGAAGATGAACAAGTTCGATAAGAACGAGATCGACAAACGGGTCCGGGATGCCTCCGCCTTGCTGCATATCGAAAACATGCTGGATCGTTATCCCAGCAAAATGAGCGGTGGACAGCGGCAGCGCGTCGCCGTGGCGCGGGCCATTGCGATGAGGTCCGAGGTGCTGCTGATGGACGAGCCTCTCAGCAACCTGGATGCCCTGCTGCGGCTGGAGATGCGTGCCGAGCTCAAACGCCTGTTGCAGGAGATCAAAGCAACAACGATCTACGTGACCCACGATCAGATCGAAGCGCTGAGCATGGGAGACCGGATCGCCGTTATGAAAGAGGGGCAGATCCTGCAATGTGACAAACCGGAAACGGTCTATGACCTCCCTTCCAACCGCTTTGTGGGTGGTTTTATTGGCACACCGCCCATGAATTTCATGCAGGGCCAGGTCCAGCGCCAGAACGGCCATGTACGCGTGCGGGTGGGCGACTTCGACGTCAGCCCTACAGATGCCATGCAGCCCCTTCTCCGATCCTACGATGGGGAGCCGATCCTGATGGGGATCCGGGCCGAAAACATGGAGACGCTCGACAAGCCCGCCCGGGATGCCCTGCAGGTGGAAGTCCTGGTCGTGGAGCCTTTGGGGTCTCAGAATTTGCTGACCGTGAAGATCGGCGAAGATCTGGTCAAAGTCTCCACCCATCCCACCTTCCGGGTTACACCCGGGACCGATGTCTGGCTGCGCTTCCCGGCTGACAAGATCCGCTGGTTGGACCGCGACAACGGGAAAGTGTTATATCCTTCATGATTTCGAAGGCAGGTTTGCTCTCACAGATCTGCCTAAATACTTTTTATAAAGGACTACTAGGCTGCTCACAGCGAGGAGCCTGGCCTGCTTATGACCTCAACAATTGACCGCGCTATCTCCGTACTACGGGCCAACGATACCGGTGTCTTCACCAAACCGGGTCCGCACCAGTATCCCCACCAGTGGAACTGGGACTCGGCTCTGATCGCACTTGGCCTTTCCCACTTTGACCTGCCGCGTGCCCAGGCAGAGATCCGGGCTCTGCTGAGCGGACAGTGGCAGGACGGCATGCTTCCGCATGTGGTCTATCACAGTGTCCCCTCCGATTATTTCCCGTATCCGGGGTTCTGGCAGATCGAGAACAGTCCGGATGCACCGGGCGTCCCGACCTCAGGCATCACCCAGCCGCCTCTGCTTGCGACCGTGATCGAGCGGATGCACTCACGAACGCCGATGCAGGACTTTGTGAAGGAGGTGTTTCCTGCAGTACTGCACTGGCATCGCTGGCTGCATACGGCCCGGGATGCGGATGGCAGCGGGCTGGTCTGCATCATCCATCCATGGGAGTCCGGGACCGATGATTCGCCTCGCTGGCTGCACCTCTTCGAGTCGATCCAGCCGGAAGCCCTGCCTGAATTCCAGCGCGGCGATACAAAGTATGTCGCAGCGACCGAACGTCCAAATCGTGCCGATTACGAACGCTTTATCTACCTGATCGACGTGTTTCGAAAACATGGTTATGTCCCGAAGGAACTGCTGGCACATTCACCGTTCCTGGTACAGGATATTCTCTTCAATGCCATTCTGTATCGAGCGAATGAAGATCTCCGCAAACTGGCAGCCGGTCTCGGTCAACCCACGGAAGAAATCGATGGCTGGCTGAACCGGATGCAGATGAGTTATAACGAACGGTTTTGGGATGAGGGAGATGGGATTTATTACGATTACGACATCAGGTCGGGAAAGCCGATCCCGGTCAACACCGCTTCAACGTTCATGCCCCTGTTTGCGGGCCTGCCTTCGCAGAACCAGGCTCAGCGGCTTGTAGAAGAGCAGCTTCTTAATCCGGTTAAGTACGCACCCGATGCTGAAGTCCGGCACTGGGTTACGACGACGGCGAAAACCGAGCCCACCTGGGAGCCTCGTCGTTACTGGCGTGGACCGGCATGGATCATCATGAACTGGTTCATCATGGAAGGCTTACAACGATACGGTTTTGATGGCCTGGCTGAGACGATTCGACAGGACACCCTTGGCCTGATGCACGTGAGTGGTTTTCGCGAATATTATGATGTGCGCGATGGCTCCGGCTGCGGATCGAGTGACTTCTCCTGGTCGGCAGCTCTCTATTTAGAGCTTACGGATAAATAGTCCTTCGTAGGGAGGCGTTGCTCCTTCGACTTCCTCAATCGATTGGAAATGAGACTTCAGACGCTCGCTGCTTTTGGCATCATTGGTTTCAATGTAGAATCCGCTTCCGTCCCAGGCGCGGATGAAGATCCAGTGGGTAGCTCCCGCCGGATCGAAGGCCTGGAAGTCTCCCCTGGTCGTCTGGCGGATTTTGGATGTGAGGCGGGTGAGATCGCGTCCTTCGATGGGCAGGTTTTGCCGGGTCAGCGAGATCAATTCGCCGGCTGCCTCTCCATAGCATTCCAGCTCACTGCCCAGCCAGATCGATTTTTGAGCTCTTTCCCCAAGTGCAGTGATCAGGTCATGTAAATCGAGCGTCCTCCCCGGTTTCCCGGATAGGGCCTGGTTCGTTTTTTGCCTGTCGACTGGGGCGTCCCTGCGTTCACTCGTAACATCCTGCTCCCCGACATTCCATCTGCGCAGTTTCTGCCTGATCTCCTCCCGAGTCTGTGAGTTTTGAGAAATCGACAGAAACTGCCTGTAATCGGCAATCGCATCCTGCCGTCTCCCGGCTTCCTCCTGGGAAATCCCGCGCCAGTAATAGGCATCCTCATCTTTGGGTGAAAGCTGGATGACTCTAGAAAAATCGTCGATTGCCCTTTCAAGTTCGCCAAGCTGGTAATAGGAAGTACCGCGGTTGAAGTAGATATCGGGGTTCGCGGGAGCCAGCCGTATGCCCTCGGTCAGGCTGGTAACCGACTGCCGGAAATTCCCCAGCCGTCCAAATTCAATGCCGCGATTAATGTAGATGCTCGATAACTGCGGATCGATGGCATTGGCGCGCCGGTAATCCTCCAGCGCACGGTCTGTGTCACCCATCTGTTCATACGCCATCCCCCGAAAATGGAGCGCCTCTGCGTCTTCGGGCTGGATCGCCAGGGATGAGCTGTAGTCTGCAATGGCCTGTTCATAATTCCACAGCCGGTAATAGTGAGCGGCACGTTCCTTGAAAAGCTCTGCCTGCCTGGGGCTGGCGTCGATCAGCTTGTTCAGTTGCAGGATTCGCTGGGCTGGCCTGGCGATCCGGTACATGCCGGCGGGCGCCTCGATGTAATCGGTCAGCCGATCCTGCGGGTTGGGTCTTTGATGGGCTTCGATCAGTTCAGGATCTAGACCGATCGCCAGCGTATATCCTGCAATCGCTTCGCGGGTATTCCCAGTGTGGTAAAGAATGTTGGCGCGAAAATAGTGGGCATCGGCATACCCGGGATCCATCCTGAGGGCAGCTTCATAACTGGCCAGGGCGCGCTCATCTTCGTCCAGCCGATGAAAGGCGACTCCCAGGCTGGTATAGGCGGCCGCATGGCCGGGATCTTTTGCGACGGCCCGGGATAACGCCTCGACCGCTTCACGATAGCGTCCGCTTAAGCCCAGCTCGACTCCCTGCCGGACATGAGATTCTGCTTGCTCGACCGGCGCGGCTTCCTTCTGCGCAGGAAGTCCCTGAGAGCGGGCATGGGTTGGCTCTACGGGCGGAAGACCCTGATAGCGAGGCCGGGCCAGATAATGTGGGGCAGCCTGTTCTACCCGCGGGGCTTCTTCATGCACGGGATCCATCCGCGGATAGGAATCGCTCTGCTCTTCTTCGGGTTCACTCTCTTCCTGAACCGGGTCGATCAGGGTCTGGGTCTCTATTTGATTTACAAGCGGGATATCCTCCCGGACCGGGGGTGGTACTGGCAGAGGAGTTTTGGGGAAAGAGGTCAGCCAGGCTTCCTTGATGGCCTGTAGTACTTTTTCCCTCAACCCTGGATTCTTGAAATCTTGTGTGAGCCAAAACGGGTAATTCAGGAATACCGCTTTGTGATTGCGCTTGATCTCCAGGTAGAAATCCATGCGCTTGTAAACAAAGGAGTTGGCGAGCAGGGTGAATTGTTCGACGGCATTTTTTGCCTGCAGACCGTACTCGTCGGGGGTGAAACCCTGGAACGCCTCCCCAAAATAGGCTTCCAGGACCTTGATATGACCGGTGATATGCTGATTGAATTCATCCAGGTCTTCGGCCGGAATCCAGAATTCTTCAAACCGGGATTCACCCACGGTGTGCTCCTCGAATCGGCTGATGTAATCATCCTCCACCTTGAACTGGGTCACGTAGCCGGCAAATTGTCCGTTTTTGACATTCCAGTCCAGGGCGACCTGACGAGCATATTCCAGTTGAAGAACCGGGTAAAAAATAGGCTGTTGAGACAGGCGCGCAGGAAAGGCTTTCATGCCGCTGTCGTAGACCAGCGCCAGCTCCTGCAAACCAACCGAACGATAAAGGATCATGTGGCTAGCGAATTGTCCTTTATCCGGATCTGGTGGATTCGACTTCGTATCTGTATACCGAGAGGGCCTTCATCAGTTCATTATAAATCTTTGTTCGGGGCGATACCATCTATTAATGATTCGTACTTAACCCACCCCTATGGCAACGATCAGTTCTCAATCGAGAAGGTGGGGAGCCGCGGCTCCCCACCCTGACCATTCACTACTCCTCGATTTCCCCCCGCCACAGGCGCAGCATCTCGTCGCTGGTCGCAAGCAGCTCGT